>CAZVYV010000183.1:0-6186 GCA_964630985.1 uncultured Occallatibacter sp. | reverse complement strand
CCCAGCGCTTCGAGGCCCAACAGCTGCCTCCGCATCCACGCAATCTCCGCCCGGGTCAGACCCTTCTTGGCGATATCGACTGTCGCGCCGGTCAAGTGAGGACTCACAAGGTCGCCTTCCGCCGGCGCCGCATTTCCATTTGTCCTCTCAAGCCGCTTCTGGTACTCCACCGTCCGCACCGCCGAGCTCACTTCAATTGACCGGTGAAACGCCGCATCGTGCGCCCGCGCCAGGTCAGCCAGGAACTTCGCCGTCCACGGCCTGCAATAGCGGTGATTCTCTTCGAGATCCGGGTTCACGGTTAGCGCGCTCGAAATCGGAATCGGCACCAGCAGCTTATCGGCAATCCGCGAAGCCAGGTCAGCTTCGTCCTCGATCCGCTCCAGCCCCTCGGCTTCCAGCCGATCGTTTTGCCGCTCCAGCGACGCAAGCGATCCGAGGAGTGGCGCAGGCATCCCGCTCCTCGGGATAACCAGTGAAGCTATATCGCCCTTCCTCTTCGCGCCCGCGGAACCTGCTGCTTCCCCAACTCCGCTCAGAGCTGCACCGCCGGTCTCGCCGGCATCCCGCTCCGCCGTATCGTCGGTTCCCTGTGCCCTGGCCTCGCTCGGCGTCATCCGCTCAACAGCCGCTGTCCCTGCGTCCTGACCGCCCTCGGAATCGGCGGGACCCGAAGCCGGCAGCGCCTCGCGCGCCGTACCCACGCGCCGCGATTCCATGCCTTGAGCTTCATCGTTTTCCGCCTGCCAGGCCTCAGGCGCTGAATTGCTATCTGCCGCGTCGCTCGATTCATCAGCCCGCGTCGCGCCGCTTTCTTCCGGTCGCCATGCGGCCCGCTCAAGCCTCACCCGCCGCGTAGAATGCCGGCGTCCCGTCCGCACCATGCGGCGCCGCGGCGCCTGCGCACCCGCACGTTCTCTGAGAATCGCAAGCCCTGCCTCGCGCCCGACCTCATCGGGCGTGAGCTTCTTTCGCGTCTCGCTCAAATTCGCGTGGATGTTCGAGTAAGTCTTCTGGGGTGCCGTGTCCCGGCCCGCGCTACGCAACGGGCGATGCGGCGCATGCAAGGTCGCCGCCGCGCCAGGCTTCCGCCGCGTCTTTGCCGATTGACTTGTCTGGGCGTTAAGCACGCCAGCCGTTGCAAGTACGGCAAGCGCAACCGCCATGAGTGCGGTGCGGCGCATGAGGGGGAGTGCGGACAATCGAGAGCTTCTCCAGTCTACGTCGATCCGCATCCATATTCGAGTGCCTTTGCGGATTCGTGCTTGTCTGATAATTGGACGCGCCGGGTGCTCTTTCAGGTTTACCGCGTCCCACGCAGTGAATCTCAGTTCGCCGGAGCCTGAGGAGCTGGCTGGTCGCCACCTATCGGCACAATCGGCTTGGCAGGCGGCTTGAGGGCAAAGCCCTTCCGAATCAGCACAAATCCACCCTCCGGCAGCTCTGCCTGAAGCAGTTGGTTCTCCGGGCCTGAAAACAGCTCCGTGTTCGCCCCGGCAATCGTCGCTTCCAGGTGGTGCACCGTGACGGGCTTTCCATCCAGCGTTCCTTCCTGGTCCGGATAGGTCGCCAGCCGCACCGGCTCAATCGACCCTGCCTCCTTCGGCAAAATCACCCACAGGTCGCGGTTATTCTGCGCCACTGCCAGAGCCAGCAGCGTCTCCAGCGCGCCCGCATCGAAGTCCGGCAGAAGCACGGCGCCGGCATGCGCGTCGAGCCGCGTCGTCGAGCTCTTTCCGTTCGCTGAAATATTCAAGAGGAATTGCGCAGCGTCGGGCGCCGCCACCACGTTCACAGCTTCACCGTTCACCGTGGCGCTCAGGATTGCGTGCTGAAGCTGATTGCCTGCGCTCAATTGCTCGTTTTTCGACAGCGCGTAGTCCAAACCCTGCAGGTCAACTTTCACCAGCGACATTGAATCAAATCCATCCTTCGTCGCGGTGAATTGGAAGCTCGCGGTTCCCACGGATTGCCCGTTCTGCAATATCTCGAAGCTGCCGGATTGCGCTGCAGCATCAACCGGCGCAACCGCCAGAACCAAAACCAAAGAAAAAACTCCCGCAATCGGGAAGCAATTCAACTTACGCACAGGCGATCATCCCCTGTCAGATTAGACACCCATCGCGCAAAAGGGTTGCAGAGGCGAACCCAACCTGCTGACTCGCTGACTTGCTGACTCGCTGACTTGTGGGTGCCCCATCCTAAAGCTCGAAGCATCGCGAAGAGCTTTAGGGTGGGATCGCACGTCCTTCAAGCCAGCACAAAAAAGCTGGAGGCTGGCGGCTAGCAGCTTATTTTCAGAGCACTCCCAGCGTTCCCAACTCCGCCCGCAGCGCTTCCGCCCCTGTGAATCGGATCGCCTTCATCCCCGCGCCCACGGCGCCGCTCACATTCTCCTGGCGGTCGTCGATAAACAGTGTCCTCGCGGGATCAGACCCGAGAATGTCCAGCGCCCGCCGGTAAATCGCCGGATCAGGCTTCCGCAGTCCCACATAACAGGAGCTGAATGCCACCTTGAAAAACCTGCGTAGCTCAAACTTCGCAAAGCGGAAATCGTTGGTCTCGCGCGCTTCGTTGTTCAGCGCGCCGATCAAGTATCGATCGGCCGCGGAAACCTCCGCGAGAATCGTGAGGGCCCCGTCCTCCAGCAACTTTGACTGCGCCAGGATGAATTCGAAGAACTCGTCTCGTGAAAAGTCTCGCGGCTCATAAAACACCGCCTCATCGAGATATTGGTCACGATTGATCGCGTCGCTTTCCCACGCCGGATAGACCTTCGCATTGCGCGCTTCGAGCTCCTGCGCGTCCAGGCCGAACTTCGCCGCAGCAGCCGCGCGCTCCCCGTGGTCCCATCCATTCGTCAGCAACACTCCCCCCACGTCGAAAAGGATCACGTCGAAGGAGAGCATCGGCGACTCTTTCTCGCGCTGCGCGCGGTCATATTCGTAGGATTGGATTTCAGCGCAACGTGCCAGTGTCATCCTGAGCGGAGTCCGCCGCGGCGGACGAAGTCGAAGGACCTGCGGTTGCTTTTCTCTTCTTCGCCCATCACAAACCGGGGTGCCCCATCCTAAAGCTCGAAGCTTCGCGGAGAGCTTTAGGGTGGGATCGCACACCCGCTGGCTCGCCGACTCGCTTTTCTAGCTCCGCGAGCTCCGCTAACCCCGCTAGCTCCGCTGCCTTTTACCGCGCGTACTTAGCCTCGATCGCGAGCACCTTCTTGAACCGGCGCTCGAAGCGGCCTTCCTGCCGCTGAAACTTGGCCCCGACAAATGCATGCGCCAATTCAAATGCCAGTGCCGAACCAATGATCCGCGCGCCCAGCACCAGCACGTTCATGTCGTCGTGCTCTACGCCCTGGTGTGCAGAATAAGTGTCGTGGCAAATCCCCGCGCGAATTCCCGGAATCTTGTTCGCCGCCACGCACACGCCCACGCCTGACCCGCAAATCAAAATTCCACGCGGCGCCACACCCGCCTTGATCGCGTCGCCCACTTTCTCCGCAAAATCGGGATAGTCGTCTTCGGGCTCGCACTTGAACGCTCCCAGGTCGATCACCTCGTGCCCCGCCGCAACCATGTTCGCGCGCACTTCTTCCTTCAGTGCAAATCCCGCATGATCTGACGCGATAACAAGTTTCACAGAAAGCCTTCCTTGCAATTGAGCCACATTTGTGGAGTGCCCCATCCTAAAGCTCGACGCACTGCGGAGAGCTTTAGGGTGGGAAGCACTCCTGCCAATCCAGCACGAAGAAGCGATGTGCTGGGTGCCCCCGGTCCCTCGCATTTGGGGACCGGGGAACCACAAACCCGCGAGCTCCGCTAACCCCGCTTGACAAGAGCTTTCGCCCTCGCCGCCACATTCTCCGCGGTGAATCCGTACTCCTTCATCACCACCGGCCCTTGAGCCGACGCGCCAAACCGATCCACCCCAATCACATCGCCGGTGCTCCCAACATACTTCCACCACCCCAGCGTCGCGCCCGCCTCAACCGCCAGCTTCGGCAGGTTTGCCGGCAGCACGCTGGCCTTGTACGCAGCCGATTGCTCTTCGAAAATCCTCCAGCTTGGAAAGCTCACGACGCGCGCCTCGATTCCTTCCGCTTTGAGCAGCACCGCCGCGCCCTGCGCCAGTTGAACCTCTGACCCGGTCCCGATCAGGATCACCTTCGGATTCGGCGCGTCCTCGAGCACATACGCGCCCTTGCTCACGCCCGCAAAAATATCGTGCGTCGTAGCATCGATTACCGGCACATCCTGCCTGGTCAGCGCAAAGAAGCACGGTCCCTTGCGTTCCAGCGCCAGCCGCCAGCAAGCCGCTGTCTCGTTCGCATCGGCCGGCCGAAAATCCGTCATGTGCGGCACGGCGCGCAGCGCCATCAAATGCTCAACCGGCTCGTGTGTCGGTCCATCTTCGCCCACGCCGATCGAGTCGTGCGTAAACACGAACAATGACGGAGCCTCCATAATGGCTGCGATCCGCAGCGCCGGCTTGGCGTAGTCCGAAAAAACAAAAAATGTAGACCCGAACGGCCGCACGCCCCCGTGAACTGCCATTCCATTCACCGCCGCGCACATCCCCAGCTCGCGCACGCCAAAAAATATGTTGCGCCCCGCGGGATCGTCGGCAAAATGCGCGCTGTTCTTGAAAATCGTCTTCGTCGAGGCCGTTAAATCCGCCGCTCCGCCAAAAAGCTCCGGCACGCTGTCGTAAATGGCGTTCATCACCTGCTGCCCCGCGTTGCGCGTAGCAATCGGCTTGTCTACCGCGAAGCTGGGAATCGTCTTCTCCCATCCAGCTTTCAGCTTTCCCGCCTGCGTGCGCTCAAACTCCGCTGCCAGCTCCGGAAACGCCGCCTTGTATCCGGCAAAGAGTTTGTTCCACTCCGCCTCTTGCCCCGCGCCTCGCTTCTCTGCTTCGCGCCAGTTCTTCAGCGCGTCTTCCGGCACGTAAAAATTCTGGTCTTCCGGAAACCCAAAGAACTTCTTCGTCGCCGCTGTATCCGCCGCGCTCATCGCCTCGCCGTGAACCTTGTTGGTTCCGGCTTTCGGGCTGCCATAGCCGATGATGGTCCGCACTGCGATCAGCGATGGCTTGTCCGTCACCGCCTTTGCCGCCTCAATCGCTGCTTCAATACCGTCCAGGTCGTTGCCGTTCAACACGCGCTGCACGTGCCAGTTGTAGGCCTCGAACCGCTTGTACACATCTTCCGTATAGCTCCACTCCGTTGGCCCATCCAGCGAAATCAAATTGTCGTCGTACAGCACGATCAGCTTGCCCAGCCCCAGTGTTCCGGCCAGCGAAGCCGCCTCGTGCGAAATCCCTTCCATCAAATCGCCATCGCCGCACAGCACGAACGTGTGATGGTCGACCACATTGAAGCTCGGCCGGTTATACGCCGCCGCCAGGTGCTTCTCCGCGATGGCCATGCCCACGCCCATTCCAAATCCCTGCCCCAGCGGCCCGGTCGTCGCTTCCACTCCATCCGTCAACCCATACTCTGGGTGCCCCGGCGTAATCGATCCCCAACTGCGAAAGCCCTTCAAATCGTCCAGCGTCACCTTGTAGCCGCAAAGAAACAGCGTTCCGTACAGCATCGCCGAAGCATGCCCATTTGACAGCAGGAAACGGTCTCTGTCCGCCCACTTCGAGTGCGCCGGATTGTGCTTCATCAGCTTGTGAAACAGCAAGTAGCTGATGGGCGCGTCGCCCAGCGGCGCACCCGGATGCCCGCTGTTGGCCTTCTCCACCATGTCCAGCGCAAGCAATCGCAATGTGTCGATCGAAAGTTGGTCGAGCGAGAGTGATGCAATCCCGGATGCCATAGGAGTCTTTGTATTTCCTTTCCTTGAAGTGCCCGTGCACTTGCCTAAATCACTTTGATAGCGCTTCCAAGTTGATCTTCACATTGTATCCAAGCCAGCTATCCGATTCCTGCCAGTGCATCGTCCATTCCAGTTCCTGGCTGTCCGCAGCGGGCTTGATGTCGGCGCTGAATCCAGCGCAGCCCAAACCCCGGCTTATAGTCTTGTTCACTGTCTTCCAACCGTCGTCGGTCCACGTCACGTCGAAGAACCGATCGTCCAGAATCCGAAGCGTACTTCCCGCATCCATCCGCTGAATCGGCCGGATGCGGCTATAAATCTCCAGGTCCCGTCTGCGCTTCTTCCGCCCCTCCGGATCCGA
>CAZVYV010000182.1:0-6193 GCA_964630985.1 uncultured Occallatibacter sp. | reverse complement strand
ACAGTTCACAGTTCACAGTTCACGGTTCGTAGTTCACAGCGAAGGGTGGCGGATGAACAGCTAAGAACGGCGAACTGTGAACTAAGAACGGTCGCTCAATTGCGGCTGCGCATTTTGGCTAGCAGGTTCAGGATCTCAATGTAGAGCCAAACCAGCGTGACCATGATGCCGAAGGCGGCATACCACTCCATGTATTTGGGCGCGCCGTATGCGACACCCTGCTCGACAAAATCAAAGTCGAGCACGAGATTGAGCGCGGCGATCGCGACGACGAGTAAGCTGAAGCCGATGCCGATGGGAGTGGCACCGTTTACCGTCGTAAAGTTGATGCCAAAGAAACCTAGAATCATCTCCAGCATGTAGAAGAGAAAGATGCCGCCGGTCGCAGCGACAACACCGAGGCGAAACTTCTGCGTGACCTTGATCAGGCCGGATCTGTAGGCGATGAGCAGGACGAAGAGAGTGCCGAAGGTAAGGCCCACGGCCTCCATCGCAATCCCCGGGTAGCGCTGCTCAAAAACCGCGGACAATCCACCGAGCACAAGCCCCTCGAGCAGTGCGTATATGGGCGCGGTGATCGGCGCCCAGGTCCTTTTGAACGATGTGATCAAGGCAAAGATAAGTCCGCCGAAGAGGCCGATCATCAGCGCTGGACCGGCGAGACTCAGATCGCGCGTCTGCATGAACGAGTTCCACGTCCATGCTGCAGTGACCACGGCGCACAGCAGCAGAATGCCGGTTTTGTTGATGGTGCCGCTCAGCGTCATGCGCGATGCAGCGTCGATCATGCTGCCGCCGTACTGGCTGCCCTGGAAATCGCTGAAGGTGTTTTTGCCGAGGGCGGGATTCGATGTCTTCATCAGTGCCATTGCAATCGCTCCGTCGTGGCGAGCCGACCTGTAGCTGTCGAGTTAATTCAGGACACTTTCGCCAGTGACTCTATTTTATTGGATGAAAAAGAGCCCGCGAAAGTTTCAGGTGCGCATTCGGTTGGCTAATCGAGAGCTTGCACGCCGTAAGTGGCTTCACGACGGGCGGTCGTGGCGATCAGGTTCTCGATGGCGGCGACGGGCTGAATGCCGCCTCGCGCGCCCTGGGCCATGCAATTCATCGCTGCGGCGGCGCAGGAGAATTCGAGTTGCCGCTCAAGCGGCCACTCACGGAGCAGGCCGTAGATGAAGCCGGCGCGGAAGATGTCGCCGGCGCCTGTGGTGTCAACGACAGGCACGCGGAAGGCTGCGCTGTGGATCAACTGCTTGCCATCCCAGGCCAGCACACCGCTTTCACCGAGGGTAGCTGCGCTGAGGCGGCATCCATAGCGCGATTGCATCCGGCGCAGTGCGTGCTCAAGATTGGTTTCATTCATCAGGCGGCAAGAGAAATCTTCGCTGACGATCAGATAGTCGATGTTTGCGACGAGCTCTTCGATGCCAGGATACGTGTCATCGAGGTCGGCGACGACAGGAATGCCTGCCTCGCGCGCCCAGATCGCCGCTTGCGTAGCTGCAGCTGTGTCGTGGCCGTCGACATGCAGTACACGAGCATTGACGACCCATTCGCGGCGAAGATCGGCGGGTTGAAGAATCATCTGCTCATTGCGCTGGCAAATAACGGTGCGCTCGCCAGCCGCATCGATGAGGATGACGTTGTGTAAGCTTGCACTTCCCGGAACGGTGACAATCCGCGCTTCGGCACCCACGCGGCGGAACGCGTCCTGGTGCAGGCGCGCCGCATCGTCGTCGCCAAGCTTGCCGACGTAGCGGGTTCGAAGGCCCCAGGTCTGGCAGGCGACGACGGTGGTGGCGACCTGGCCGCCGGGTTGCGTGGACCGATTGCCGTAGTGGACTTTAGAGCCGGGCTCGGGAAATCGCTCGAGCGGAATCAGGGTGTCCGTGGCATTCAAGCCGACGCCGACGACATCAACGAGATCAATGGGAGGCAAATCAGCCACAAAAACATTGTAACGGCCCAGTGAAAGGGGCCGAGTGTAATGAGAATTCGAAGGCCGAATGCTGTAGGCTCAGATTATTCTTTTGGTTTTGGACGAGACCTTTGGCTCAGCAACCAACCTCGCGCCCGTTTCATCGCCCAAACGGCGACGCGCTCCATTGCGGCGCGGTGTCGCTTGAGGCGCTTGCCAAACGGTTCGGTACGCCGCTTTACGTCTACTCCGCAGACCAGATTGCGGAGCGGCTGGGGATGTTCCAGCGTGCGCTCAAAGGGCGAGACCACCTGGTTTGCTACGCGGTCAAGGCCAACTCCGCGCTGGCAATTCTGAAGCTGCTGGCAGAACGCGGCGCGGGGTTCGACATCGTGTCGGGAGGCGAGTTGGAACGCGTGCTTGCGGCGGCACCTGAGGCAGCCGATCGCGTTGTTTTTTCAGGCGTGGGGAAGACGGCTGCGGAGATGGATGCGGGGCTGAAAGCCGGAATCCTGGCGTTCAACGTGGAAAGCGAAGCGGAGCTGGCGCTCCTGGCCGAGCGTGCACATAAGCTAAAGATTCGCGCACGCTTCGCGCTGCGCGTAAATCCTGACGTGTTTGCGGAAACGCACCCGTATATTTCGACAGGGCTTCGCGAGCACAAGTTTGGCATTGATATCCGACGGGCGCGAACGATTTACAAACATGCTGCGGGGAATCGGTGGCTTGAGTCCTATGGCATCAGCGTTCACATCGGGTCGCAGATCCGATCCGCTGAACCGTTCGGCGCGGCAATCGAGCGAGTGGCCAAATTGGTGCGGTTATTAAGGAGTGAAGGCATCGATCTCAAAATGATCGACGCTGGCGGTGGCTTGGGAATTGACTATCACGACGGCGGCTTCGATGCGGCAGGCAAGGTGGACGAATACGCGGAGGTGCTCAATCGCGCTCTAGGCGATTTCGATGGGCGACTTTTGATTGAGCCGGGGCGATTTCTGGTGGCGCAGGCCGGAGCGCTGCTGGCGCGTGTGCTGTACGTGAAGCGCAACGGCACGAAGAATTTCGTGATCACCGATGCGGCCATGAACGATCTGATCCGCCCCGCGCTTTACCAGGCGTATCACGAAATCGTTCCGGTCCAGGTGCGGGCTGGGAAGGCGCGCGACTTCGATGTGGTTGGACCGGTTTGCGAATCCGGTGATTTTTTTGCGCGCGACCGCAAGCTTACGCCGGTTCAACCTGGCGATCTGTTGGCGCTGCTCGATTCCGGCGCTTACGGCATGGCGCAAAGCTCGAACTACAATTCGCGCCCGCGCGCTGCAGAAGTACTTGTCGAGGGCGCGAAGGCGCGGCTGATCCGGCGGCGCGAGACGATGGCCGATCTGCTGGCGACCGAGACGATCTGAAGCAGAATTCTGTTTGTGCATACGCGGAGACCGATGCCGTCCCAGCGTCACCTCGATCTTACTTCGCAAAGTCTGCTAGAGTGTTGCGCGGGAGGAATTCCCATGCATTTTGGATTCAAGTCAGCGTTTGCTCTGGCGTTTGCGGGGGCCCTCATCGGATTGTCTGTGCGCGTGGCGGCCGATCCGTTGAAGGTGAAGACTGAACAAGGAAAGATCCACGGCAGGCTGACCAACAACGGTAAGGTGCAAGAGTTTTTGGGGATTCCGTATGCCGCGCCGCCTGTGGGTGACTTGCGCTGGAAAGCACCGCAGCCGCCTGCACACTGGAAGGGCGCGCGCGACGCGACGATCTATGGTCCGCACTGCGCGCAGAACCATGTCTTCGACGACATGATTTTTCAGGACGCGGGCGCCAGCGAGGATTGTCTCTACCTGAATGTCTACGCACCAACCGGCGCGAAGCACAAAAGCAAGCTGCCGGTGATGTTCTGGATCCATGGCGGCGGATATTCTGGCGGCAGCGGAGACGAGCCGCGGCATAACGGGGATTTTCTGCCGACCAAAGGAGTCGTGCTCGTAACGATCAACTATCGCCTTGGTGTTTTTGGATTCCTGGCAACCACAGACCTCGCGAAAGAGGCAGGCGGGTCCGCGGGGAATTATGGACTGATGGACATGGTGGCGGCGCTCCATTGGGTGAAAGGAAATATTGCGGAATTTGGCGGCAATCCTGGAAACGTAACGATTTTTGGTGAGAGCGCAGGCTCCTCAGCGGTGTGCACCTTGATGGCAGCGCAACCGGCCCGGGGATTATTCCAGAAGGCGATCGGCGAAAGTGGGGCAGCGTTGAATGTCGGCTCGCACGGGCCTGAGGAACCGGCGGAACGAGAGAAACGGGCGCAGCTTTGGGTGGAATCGATGGGGGCGGCCAACTTGGCCCAGTTACGCGCTGTGCCGACGGATACGGTTCTTGCAGCCGCAGCGGAGAAAGGCGCGCCGAGTTTTCCGGTTTTAGTGGATGGACACTTGCTTACCAAACCAATTGCTGAGACATATGACGCCGGGAAGCAGGCGCATGTGCCGCTGCTGGTGGGATGGAACCGGGACGAGGGCAGCTTCATCGCGTTTCGAGGAAACGTTACGGCTGCGCAGTGGAAGGAGATGGCGACGAAACTGTTCGGCAATCGATCGGCTGAGTTTCTCGAACTGTATCCAGGGAACGACGACCAGCAGGCGATGCGGTCCGCGATCGATTACAACAGCGATACGTTTATCGCATTCAGCACGTGGAAGTGGGTTGTGGCGCAGGTGAAGACCGGGGAAGCGCCCGTGTATCGCTATCACCTGGAACTGGCCGCTCCGCCGAGCAAGTTTCATCCCGGCTCGTATGCTTTTCATTCCGACGACATCGAATATGTGTTCGGCACTCTCGACACGCGGCCTGGTGCGGTGTGGCGTCCGGAAGATCGCAAGTTAAGCGAAGAGATGATGGACTACTGGACGAACTTCGCGAAGACCGGCGACCCGAATGGGCCGGGACTGCCGGAATGGCCGAGATTCGACAAAACCGGAGAGCTGATTCACTTGGACAGCACGGTTACTTCCAGGCCTGACACGACGCTGGCGCGATATGAGTTTCTGCTGGAGAATCCGCCGAATTCGGAGCGGTGAACGAGAGGCTACTTGGCAACTATTAATGCACGCCGGATGCGGCGACAAAGCCTGAAGTCTGAGGGGAAGGCTCGCCGGCTGCAGGCGAGGCAGAGAAGCTCGATCCGCCGGCGTTGAGGGCCGTGGAATAGTCTGGGCCGAGGCCGAGGCTCTTGAGCGCGCGCGAATCGGGCATTAGCTTGGTTTGCCAGCCATGATCGGCCTGATACTTCTGCATTGCAGCGACGGTGGTGGAATCCCAATCGCCATTGGGCTCGGCGGTCAGGTAGTGCTCGCGAACGAGGGCCTGCTGAATCTGCGTCACGCGATCGGAATCGATCGCCTGCTGACCGCGCGCGCGGCGCGTTCGGTGCCGGCCATGCGAAAGCTTATGGGACGTGCTGGTTTGGCTGGTGGTGTTTCGGTGCGTGTTCGCGGCGAACGCGGGAGGCGCAAGGAGAGTCGCGGAGATCAGAAGCGTCAATCCTGCGCGAGATAAAAACATCCTAAAACCACCAGACCAAGAAGAAGATTTCGAGAACTGTTCCAAGAAGTTTAGCGAACGATCTGTTATGCGGCAAGGGGAAAACGAATCGACTGCCACGGAATGGATTACTTTGGATACCAGCGCCGGAGGCGGAATATCGCCACCGGCGCGGCTCCTGAACTGCTATAGCGTGCCACCAATGTAGTTGATGCCCAGTTCGGGATGATGAGGGTCTATGACTTCGAAGACCACATCGTCGCCGGTCTTGAGTTTGCTTACCACGGCATCAAATTGTTCCTTGTTCGGAGTTGGCTGCCGGTTGACGTGCGTGATGACCAGGCCCGGCTCAAGTCCCTGCAAGTCAGCGAAGGAGCCGGTGCGGACCGACTCGATGACAACGCCGGAAGCGTGGATACGGGAGGCCGTTGCCTGGGGAACTTCCTGCACGACCACACCGAGCTTGGCTTCACCGGCACCGCCGCCGTTGTCCTGATCGTTTTCGGGCTGCGGATTGTTGATATCGGCGAAGACCTTGTCGCGATCGCCGATGGTGACTGTGGTGTCTTGCGGCTTGCCATCGCGCATGTAACCCAAACGGATGCTCGAGCCGGGAGCGCGGCTGGCGATTTCGTTTACGAGATCGTCGCCGTCCTTGATGGGACGGCCGTCAATGGTGGTGATGATGTCGCCGGCCTTGATGCCTGCCTTGTCAGCGGGCCCACCGGGCTG
>CAZVYV010000181.1:3945-6205 GCA_964630985.1 uncultured Occallatibacter sp. | reverse complement strand
CACGTTGTCCGCAGTGGGCCGGTGGGTGGGCAGGTGCGCCATCTTCATCGACTTTACTCGTCTCAATTTTCGCCCGTCTCAATTTTTGGCGCGTCGCGATTTTCACTCGTCGCAGCGCGCGGCATTGACTAAATTTTTGGATGGGTGTATTTTTAGCGCGTGTGGAGTCGATTCCTATGCCGCTCCAGCTAAAAGACATGCTGACTCCGCGGGAACTGGATATCGTGTCCAAGGTCGCCGAGGGGCTGTCGAACGCGGACGCGGCCAAGGACCTGGGCCTGAGCACGTGGGGCATGAAGCAGCGCCTGGTCCGCATCATGGACCGCGTGGGCTGTGACAACCGGGTGCAGCTGGCGGTGCGCTACGTGCGGGAGCAACGTTCGAGGGACGGCGGCATGAATTTTCTAGGCTAGTGCCAAATAGCTCAGTCCGGGATTTGACAGGCGTGCTAATCTCAACTCGGAGGTCCACATGCCTGATATTTTTCACCACGATCGCAGGCGTAACGACCCAAAAATCGACCGGATGCTATGCATCCTGGAGGAACTTATGGCAACCGTACCCGCAGGCCTGGCAGCATTGCAGACTTTCACGTCCACCACTTTTCCCGCCTACGTCACCCAACAGCAGAACGATTACGCCGCCCTGAGCACGGCGATCCAGGACGCGATCGCGGCCTTGCAGAATTCCGGCGCCAGTGAGGACACGGCGGTGCAGACCGCAGTGGCGTCGCTGACCAGCGCGATGGCCACGGTCGAGTCGAACGAAACCAACCTGGAGAACCTAAGCGCGTCGCTGGCCGCTGCCGCACCGCCGCCCGCCGCGACCTCGACGACCGCCACCCCGGCCGCGAAGCGGGCCTAGCTCCACAGTTTTCCTCCAACGCGGTTGGCAGGCCACGCCGCTTGACACTTGCACTACAATGCAGGTGTGGCCTGCCAATATCCACTCTCAACCGCCCTCGCCGCGCTGGCCCTGCGGCTCTACGACCCCTTGTCGCAGTTCTGGTCGCAGGCGGAACTCACCTTGTACGTCCAAGAGGCCATCCGCGAGTGGAACGCCTTCACCGGCTACTGGCGCGGCGACTTCACGTTCCCCTCCCGCCCGGGCGTCGTGTGGTACGACCTCACCGACACCACCGACCTGCCCGCGACGCTGCGGCCGCTCACCGTCACCGACCAACAGTTGTTCACCGAAATCGAGTACCACCTGCTGGAGCCTCCAGTCGGCGCCGGGCCGTGGACGGGATCGACGCAATTCAGCGTCCAGTCCATCCTCCAGGCCGTGCAGCGCCGCCGCGACGAGGCTCTGGGCGTCACTGGCTGCTTCATCTCCCGCGGCACCGTGCCCGCGATCCCCGGCCGCACCACCATCCCGCAGGCGATCATCGACCTTCGGCGCCTGGTCTACATCGACGTGAACGGCGTGGCCACCGTGCTGTGGGAGACCGACCCGCAGGCGTGGCTCGGCTGGGAGCCCGCCTACACCGAGAATCCCAACGGCACGCCATCCACGTACAGCATCCTCACCGAGCCGACGTGGGCGTTCGACGTGGACCGGCAGCCGGTGCTGCCCGGCGTCTACGAATTACTGACCGTGAACTCGCAGGCGCCGCTGACTCCCGCCACAGCGTCCACGCTGACCGTCCCCGACGACTGGGCGTGGGTCGTCAAGTGGGGCGCGCTGGCGGACCTCCTCGGCCAACAATCCGAGCCCCGCGACTCCGAGCGCCAGCAGTACGCCGAGACGCGCTACCGCGAGGGCCTGGCGCTGCTGTCCCTCGCCCCCTCGCTGATGCTGATGCGGATCGACAACATCCCCGTGTTCATCGACGCCGTGAAGTCCGCCGACGGCTACGCGCCCGCGTGGGAGACGGCCGCCGCCGGGCCGCCGGCGTCGGTGTTCACCGCCGGCCTCAACCTCCTGGCGCTGTCCCCTCCGCCCGACTCCGGCCCCTACTCGATGCTCGCCACCGTGGTCGCGAACGCCCCCATCCCGTCCGCGCCCGCCGACTGCATCCTGCTGTCGCTGGACCTGATCGACGTTATCCTCGACGAGGCCCAGCACCTGGCGGCGTTCAAGCAGGGCGGGCAGGAGTTCGCCGCCACCCTGCCGCTGCACGACCGATTCATGAAGCAGGCGGCGATCCAGGCCTCCAAGGACTCGAAACAAGGCCCGTTCCAGAAAGCCCTGTGGTCGATGTCGCACAAGGAGGAAGTCTTCGAGCCCCGGCACGCGCTGGCCGACGCCTCGGCGACGG
>CAZVYV010000181.1:0-3845 GCA_964630985.1 uncultured Occallatibacter sp. | reverse complement strand
CTGATGGACTACAAACGCGATCCCTCCGGCATCCGCTTCGCCTTCACCGGCCTCAAGACCAACGCGAGCGCCGACGCCATGCCGCGCGGCAAGTCCCCCTTCGCCGAGAACATCCGCGCCTACGCCGACAACTACGTCCAGACGCGACCGGCCATGCACGCCCTGTATCCGTCCGTGGTCTCCTCCCCCACCTTGGCGCTCGAGCCGACCCTTGGCATCTACAACGTCGGCACCTCACTCCTGCGCGCGGGCGTGGTCATCGACACCGGCTATAGCGGCCTCGGCTGCTCCCTGATCCCCTTCCGCCCCAATGCGTCCCCGTTCGCCTACGAGTACGTGTTCGACTCCGCCAAGGCCACCAAGGTACTCGTGCCCTCGACGGTCCAGAACGTAGGCATCGCCGAGCCGCAATCGCCGGTGGACGCCTCCATCGGATTCGCGTTCCCGGTGCTTGCCGGAGCGACCATCCTCCCCATGACCCACGCAGGCGTGGCGTCGCTGCCGGTCACGGCAACGCGCGTCGCCGATACGGCCTTCAACGTTTACCCCGACCCCGTGAACTCAAACCTCGTCAGCGTGGAAGTCTCGACGACCGAGGTATACACGAAGCTGATGACGGTCAACTTCTACGCCGGCTCGACCGACTACGGCGAGGTGCAGGTGACGGACGTGTTTCCGTACCAGCCGCACCCGATCACCATCGCCGCCATCTACTACTACTCCGGCACGACCGGCCGCTGCGTGATCGTGCCCGCGGGGATGTCCGGCGGCCCCGGCACCGAGGGCCAGTCCATCTACACGCAGAACTTCCTGGCCTCGCTGCGGCGGGGGACGGTCATCAACCTCAACGACACCGGCGAGCAATGCTACGTCCTCGACGTTACCCAGGGCCCGAACGGCGGCATCTGCTTCGAGGTGGTCACGTTCCAGCACCACGCCGCCGGGATCACCTTCACCTGCCTGCCCTGCATTCAGGTCACCGGCACCGCCGCCGCCGCCGGACGCTCCATCAACTCCCCCTCGACGGTCAGCTTCAACCTCTCCGGCACCGGCATCGGCACCGTCACCTCCGCCCATGCGCTGACGCCGGGCCTGTTTACGTCCGCGTTCGGCGTTGGCGGTGCGTCGTTCCAGCCGCAGGACTACATCCATTTCTCGGTCAACGTGCAAACGCTGGCGTCGCTGAACGAACTCAAAATCCTCCTCGACGTGGGCGACGGCACCTTCACCGAAAACTTCTACTACTACACCGTGCGCGTGGCCGACATCGAGGCTGGCATCCAGAACACCCTCACGCAGCTGGGCTCGGCGCAGATCGTCGAGCAGCGCGCCATCATCGACGACGAACAATCCATCTCCTCCGCGCGCAACCAGGGCACCACGGTGAGCGGCGACCAGACTACCCCCGGCGACGGCCAATGGTCGGAAATCGCCTTCCCTATCTCGGCGCTCACCCGCGTCGGCAGCAGCGAGACCGCTACCCTCCAGAACATCAACGCCTGCCAATACCTGTTCAACGTCAACGCCGCCACCAACATCTCGATCACCGACTTCGACGTGTTCGGCGGCGCCCAGTGCGACGTGGACTCGACCGGCGCGCCGATGCGCTACTGGATTCGCCCGCGCTCCTCCGTCACCGGCGCGCGCGGCAACCCCTCCCCGGCGATGCGCTACGGCGTCAACCCCCGCCGCCAGACGGTGAACGTCTACGTCCCTCTCACCTACGCCGACCCCCAGGCCGACACCTGGGACATCTTCCGCGACGGCGGCTCGCTCGACGCCCCCCGGCTGGTCGGCAACCTGCTGATCGGCTCCTCCGGCACCTTCATCGACAACTACTCCGACGACGCCATCACCGCCAACGAAGCACTGGAATACGACAACCTCGAACCGTTCCCGACGATCTCGAACTCTCTCACAGGCGCCGTCACTGGAGGCGCGGGCACCGCCATCGTGGTCGCTACCTCCACGCTGTCCGCCGCGCTGGTCGAGGCCCTGCTCCCCGGCAACGAGGTCCAGATCGGCCAGCAGCTCGTCTATACGCTGTGGACGCGGCCGACCTTGCTGTCCGCTGGCGTCTACCTGTTCCAGTTGCAGGAGAACGCGAACCTCCCCTCCGGTATGTCCCTGCTGATCCAGGAGCCGCTTATCGCCAACCAGAACCTGCCGCACGTGTGGGGGCCGGATGTGAACGGCGTGCTGTTCGCGGTTGGCGACTTCTACCGCGCCGGGGCCGTGTCGCGGACGAAGCAGCAGAATCCCGACTCCGCCCTCGACTCCGTGGACGACCTGTGCCCGCCGAGCGAGCCCTTGCAGAACGGCGTCGTCATGGACGGGCTGTCGTTCGTCGCCTCTCCCAACCGGTGGTGGGCGGCGCACACTGGCACCGACGCCGCAGGCCTGCTCAAGTACGACTGGGTGGAGGTCCCTGTCGGCGACGGCCTGGCGTCCCCCTTCGGCATCTGCACCGACGGCAAGTACGTATACTTCGTGGGCAAACACGGCATCATGCGCCATGCCAACGGCCCGGCGGAATCGCTCACCGACGCCGACCTCTACAACCTGTTCCCGCACGAAGGCGTCGTAGGCGTGACCGTCAGCTACGCGGGCACGCTGGAAATCCCGGCGCCGGACTACACCAAGGCCTCGCTGTTCCGGCTTTCGGTGTCGAAGGGATTCCTGTACTTCGACTACGTCATCACCACTCCCGGCGGCCTCGCCTTCCACAACACGCTGGTGATGAACACCGCCACCCTGGCGTGGCAGGGCCTCGACACCTTTGCGGCCGGAAACGCCGCCATCCACGCCGGCACCACCCTCCCCGCATCCGACGAGAACACCTACATGGGCGACGCCGACGGCGCCATCTGGATCGAGGCCCCCGCCCTGGAGGCCATCACCGCGACCCTCGCCACCAACGAAGAGATGCCGGACGTGCGCGCCCAGCAGATGTGGGGCGACGCCTCGGTGGACCTTCTGGCGCCCAGCGGCAACATCACGGTGACGCCTGTATTCCTGGGCGTTGCGTTCGGCACCGCAACGACGCTCGCCGGAGGCCAGTCCGCGCGCCAGTCAGGCCTCACCATCAACCTTCTGGGGCAGCAGCTGGCCCACTCGATGGGCCTTCTGTTCTCCTGGACCGACACCGGCTTCCTCCTCCAGCCGACCACGCTCTACTCGTGGCAGCCCTCCTTCGTGCCGCAGCCGGAGGACTTCACCAACCGCTGGGACGACTGGGACGACTGCGGCACCCCGGGCGCTAAATTCATCCAAGGCTGCATCATCATGGCGGACACGGCTGGCATCCCCAAGTCGTTCAAGGTGGAATCCTCCGAAGACCTCTCCCTCAACACGCTGCTGGAGATGCCGTTCGCGTTCAACGGCCAATCCGAGGTCGCGTTCTCACTTGCCACTCCGTTCATCGCGCACCTCGTGCGCCTGATCCCGCAGGACTCCGTCGTATGCCGCAAGTGGTCCTGCCGGTTCATCTTCCAACCTGCGCCCGAGTCCGTCTATAACTGGCAGACGCAGGGCACCGCGCACGGCTTCCCCGGATTCTTCCACGCGCAGCGGATGATCTTCGCCTACTCCGCCACCGCGCCGGTGACGCTGACCATCACCGCCTTCGACGGCACCTCCCCCGCGCCGATCACGCTTCCGGCGACCGGCGGCGCCTACCAGAAACAGGAATTCATGTTCACGCCGAACAAGGGACGGCTATTCTTCTACCAGGCGGAGTCTACCGCCCGCTGGCGACCGTACCTCGCCGACTGCGAAATCTACCTCAAGCCGTGGGGGTCCACCGGCCCCTACGAAAACAAACCTGTGATCGGGGACCCTCATGG
>CAZVYV010000180.1:0-6228 GCA_964630985.1 uncultured Occallatibacter sp. | reverse complement strand
GTATGTTTGCAGTTGCAGCTCATGGCTGGCTCCTATTGCTGCGCGGCGTAGTCGGGCGACGCCACGGTGAGATAAATTGCCGTTTGCACGCGGCTCAAGAGCGCGGCGTTGATTGCGTTCTGATCGCCGCTGGGAATGGGGATTGCATTGACGGCGCCGAGAATCTGGTTGTAAAGAGTCGTGGACATCTGGCCGTACATGAGCAGCAAGTTGATGCGGTCCATGAGCTGATCGGGCGTCGCGGCCAGCGACATCTCGGTGGAGTAGTAGGAGAAGACGTCAGGACCGCCCTGAGCGTTGGCGCCGATCGCGCCTTGCATGTAGTTGATGTATCCGACCACAGAGGACACATTGGTCATCTGCATCTCTGGCGCGAGCAGGCCCGCGGCGGAGATGGAAGTATTGGGCGGCGTATAACCGGGCGCGAACCAGTTGAAGACTGTGGGAGAGCGGAGCCACATCTGACCGAAGCCGTAGATGGGATCCTCGGTGCTGCCCACGTCGAAAGAGCCAGTGCGCGATTGCGCGGTGAAGGCGCGCGCCCACTCGGTATAACGCACCAGAGCCTCGCGAACCTTTCCGAATTGCGGGTTGGTGGTGTCGGTGGCCGTGTCGCGCGCTTCGGGGTCCATGAGGACCGCGGTGATGACGGCTTGCAGATTGCCGCGCACACCGGTGCCGTCGTTTTCAAAAACCTTGGCGACACGGCTGATGTAGGCGGGGCTGGGATTGCTCGTCACGAGGTGCTGGATCAACTGCTTGGAGAAAAACGGGGGCAAATTGGGATGATTGAACAGCGTGTCGAGAGCGATTTTGAGATCGCCCGCGGGATCGGGGCTTCCTGAAGCAGGAATGGTAACGCCGAGGAAGTCCTTTTCGATAGTCGAATGGTGGCTGGGGAAGCTCTGCATGGGCAGCAGCTCTTCACCGTAGCCGGGACCGACGTAGACGCAGCAATTGGACCAGGCGTTATCCGAGTTGTCGCCGGGAATGTTCCAGCTCCAGCCGGTAAAGACGGCGGCGAGGCCCTTGACGTCAGTATTCGAATAGGTGGGGATGGGGTTGCCGCTGCTGTCGAGCTGCTGCGAGCCATCGTCGTTCAACTTCCAGAGCCCGATAGTGAACAACTGCATAACTTCGCGCGCGTAGTTCTCGTCAGGGTCAGTGGTTGCGTTGCCTTTGTCGTTGCCCTGCATGGAGAGGAACTGACCCATCATGGGATTGAGGGTGACGTCCTCGAGGAACTGGCGGAAGTTGCCGAAGGCGTCGGCGCCGAGCAAGTCGTAGTAGCTGGCTTCGCCGCGCGGCATGTTTTGAATCGCGGTGGTGTTGTTGCTGGAGATGACGTACTGAAGCGACAGGGCGTACTTGACGCGCTGGCGGAGCTCATCGGGCGCGGTGAGCGATTGCTGCCAGAAGGACTCCTGCACGAGGCTGTCATCCTGGTTGTTCTGGACAAAGAGCGCGGCATTGCATTTGACATCGCCGGTGGCGCAGGGCGGATTGTTGACGATGACCGACTGCTCGACGCCGGGCTCAGTGGGCGTAGGCTGCATGGCGAATTGCTGGTTGAGCCACGCCGAGTAGCCCTCGAGTGAAAGAGTGCGGATGTCAGCGTCCGTTGGCCCGAAGGTGGCCTGCTCAAGAAAGCGCGCGGCTTCATTCTGGGGGACGATCGGAGTGGGAATCGTGCCGCTTACCGTAGCAATGAGATCGTTCGACAATGCGGGGCCGGGGTTCGGATTGAGAACCTGCAAATCAAGGTTGCCGGGTTGGGCCTGATCAAGATTCGCGGTCAGTTGCGTGCCGCTGTTGAAGGTGGTTGACACCGGCGATCCATTGACGAGCACCTGCGCGCCGGTAATGAATTTCTGGCCGGTGAGCACGATGGTCGCGGGCCCGGGATCGAAGGCCATCGGCGAGGCGGAGCTGAGAATCGGGATCGGATTCATCACCGAGATGTTCTGGGAAATCGAAACCGCGGGATTATCGACGCTGGTGATGGTGAGCTGAACGATGTTGCTCGGCGTTGGCACGACAGGTGGTGCGGTGTAGGTAATGGATCCATCTGTGTTCGAGATCGCGGTTCCGACCACTCCGTTGCCGCCGGCAACCCCATTAACCTGCAGCGTGACGGCGGGATTGTCGGTTCCGTTCACCATCAGGCCGATATTCAACATGTTCGATACGCGGACGTCGGTGCCGGAATTCGGCTCAAGCGTGAATACAACAAGGCCGGGACCCACCTTCATGGAAAGCGGAATGGCACTTGCTGATCCAGGGTTGGGATTGGTGACTGTGAGCGGGAAAGTGCCCGGGTTCGGCGCGGCGATTTGCGCCACCAGTTGCGTGCTGGAGACATAGGTTGTGGTAACGAGGGCGCCGTTCCAACTGATCTGCGCTCCGTAGACAAACTGCGAGCCGTTGACCGTGACGGTCGTGGTGCCTTCAGAGAAACCATTCGGAGTAGCTGTTCCGAGGACGGGAATGGGGTTCCACACCTGGATGGACACCGTGCCAGGAGCAGCGGTCGGATACTTGGCGATGGAACTCGTGATGGTGACCGTATAAGGAGTGGGAACGACCGCGGGGGCGGTGTAGACGCCAGTGTTGGATATCGTGCCGATCTGGGCGTTGCCGCCGGGGATTCCATTCACGGAGAACGTCATCGGCAGCCCTGAGGCGAGATAGCTCGAGGTAAGCTGCAAAGTCTGATTCACCCGGACGCTGGTAGCCGGAGAACCGATAGCGGCGATAGTGCCCAGATTCACGGCGAGCGAACTGGTGCCGCAACCCGTCATTGAGGAGACGACGGCGGTCAGCAAGATGCCAAAGAGTAACGACGTCCAAAGAGTCACGGTTGATGAGAAACCGCGCGGGCGCAGAGAACTGCGCCGGTCGAGGGATTTACGGAGACACGCCACTCGCATAGATGCTCCTGAGACGGGGAACTCCAAGGCAGGCAAATGCAGAACAACAACAAGGGTGGCAGAGGAGAAGACGGATACAGATGATTCGATTCAGAGGTTATCGAAGTCACTATATAGATGCAAACTAAAATGCGATAAAAAATTACCTCGGTAATGTATGTCAGAGTGGATAACCGGTTCCCGATGGCCTACGAGAGGCCGGGTTAGCTTCAGATCTAAGACCTTTTCTGAGAACACGATACGCGCCAGGAGACGCGGTTGGAAGGGAGTCCAGGATGCCCGTTACCGGCTCCCTGCGATCATCTGGGCGGCGTGCTGCAGGCTGGTGTCGGTAACCTTTGCGCCGGAGAGCATGCGGGCGACCTCGTGGGTGCGGGAACGGTCGTCAAGGACGCGGATGCGCGTTTGCGTGCGGCCGTCCTTCTCGCGCTTTTCGACGGCAAGATGCTGATCGGCGAACGCAGCGATTTGCGGAAGGTGGGTCACGCAGAGGACCTGCTGAGCGCGGGCGAGAGCTTTAAGCTTCTGGCCGACGGCTTCGGCTGCGCGGCCGCCGATGCCAATGTCGATCTCGTCAAAGACGAGTGTGCGCGGGGTGGTTTTCTTTCTTGACTTGATCGTGGAGCCTTCTTCGACGGCGACTTTAAGAGCGAGAAGCACACGGGAGAGCTCGCCGCCGGAGGCGATTTCAACGAGCGATTTTAGAGGCTCGCCGGGGTTGGTCGAGATGCGGTATTCGACCTCGTCCCAACCGGAGGCGGACCAAGTTGACTCCCGATCGGTTGATGAGACGGCGACGTGGAATTTGACCTTCATGGCCAACGAGTTGATTTGCGCTTCGGCTAGCTTGGCGAGTTTGGTTGCGGCAGCCTGGCGGTCGGCGGTGAGAGCGGCGGCAGCCTTGCGGTAGGTTGCGGCGCTTTGTTCGAGCTCGGCGCGAAGCGTCTTGAGAATTTCATCGCGGTCTTCGATCTCGCCTAGCTTCCCGGCGACGTCTTCTCCGAATGCAATCACCTCAGCGACGGTCTTGCCATATTTCCTTTTGAGCCGATCGATGAGGGCGAGACGGTCTTCGATTTCGGCGAGGCGCTCGGGCGAGGCGTTGATGCCTTCGGCGTAGTCGCGCAGAGCAGAAGCGATATCGGAGATGGTGGCGCGCGCAGAGGAGAGCTGCTGGGCCGATTCAGTGAATCGCTGGTCGTAGCGGGCGAGCTCTTCGACGTTGCGGACGGCGTCGCGGAGAGCAGCTTCGGCGCTGGCGCTGCCTTCGTAGAGCCCGTCGAAGGCGCTCATGGCGGCGGCGTAGAGTTTTTCGGCGTTGGCCAGGACACGCTTTTCAGTTTCGAGAGCCTCGTCTTCGCCAGGCTCCAGATGGGCCTGCTCGATTTCCTTCTTCTGATAGCTCCAGAGATCGACCATGCGCAGGCGGTCCTGCTCGCCCTGAAGGAGGTCGTTGAGTTTGCCGGCGGCAGCATGCCAGCGAGCGTGAGCCTCGGAGACTGCATCCAAGGAGATACCGGCGAAACGGTCGAGAAGCAAACGTTGCTGCGACTGGTCGAAGCTGGAGAGGCTTTCGGTCTGTGCGTGGACGAGTGCGAGTTCGGGCGCGAGGAGCTTAAGGACCTGGACTGTGGCGGGCTGGTTGTTAACGAAGACGCGGCCCTTGCCGTTGGAGAGGATTTCGCGGCGCAAGATGATCTCGGTGCCCTCGACATCGATGCCGTTGGCTTCAAGGATGGCTTCGGCTCCGGTGGTGGATTCGAAGACGCAGGAAAGCGCGGCCTTGTCGGCGCCGTGACGAACCAGCTCTCCCGAGCCTTTGCCGCCCAATAGGAGGGCAAGAGCATCGACAAGAATGGATTTGCCGGCTCCGGTTTCGCCGGTGAGGAGATTGAGTCCAGGCCCGAAAGAGGCAATGGCGTGATCGATGACGGCGTAGTTTTCAGCGCGCAGTTCGACGAGCATGGTCCGGTTCCGTAAGTGGCCGGTTAATCGTTGAGGTTTCCCAGGTCTCAAAAGCGAGACCTGGGGCACCCTCGGTCCTGCGTGATCAAAACGACAAAGACGGAGAGCTCAATAGGAATCCGAGCGCAGCATAGCATGAACGGGGCTCGCGAGGAGTGGACTTGATGCCCTTCCCACCCTAGCCGGAAAAACAAGAGCCCGGCGAGGGTGGGGCACCCAGGCGAGCGCGGGTGCACCCAAAGGGTCACTTGGGCGCGAGAACGCAGTCTGGTACCGTGGAGAATGAGGTGAATGGCGATTTTTACCGCAGCATTAGCGTGTTTTTTGCAGGCTGACGGCGGCGCGGGAACGGGCGCGGCGCCCTCGCAGGGATTCGGCGAGCTGGCCAGCATGATGACCCACATCGGCGGGGTCGCGATTTTCGTGCTGGTCCTGCTCTTGCTGGCCAGCTTGTATTCGTGGATGGTGATTCTGGGCAAGATTTCCACGTTCAGCAAAGCGACGACGCAGAGCAGGAAATTCATTCGCGCGTTCCGCAAGGCGACGCGGCTGCAGGATATTGCGGCGTTGACGAGCGATTACAGCGCGAGCCCACTGGCGCAGGTATTTGAGGACGTGTATGAGACGTACAAGCGGCAGACGGGTGGATCAGGGCCTCCTCGCAACCTGACGCCACTGGAGCGCACGGCGCAGACCTCCGCAAGCACGGCGATAACTGCACTGGAACGCCGCATGACGTGGCTGGCGACGATTGGCGCGACGAGCCCGTTCGTGGGTCTGTTCGGAACGGTGATGGGCGTGGTGGATGCGTTCAGCGGACTGGGCACAGCGGGCGCGGCGACGCTGCGCGCCGTGGCGCCGGGAATCAGCGAAGCGTTGATTACAACGGCGGCGGGATTGTTTGTGGCCGTGCCTGCGGTGGTGGCGTACAACCAGTTTTCAGCGCGGATCAGGTTATTCGCTTCGGCGACGGACGATTTTTGCCGCGAGTTGCTGAACTCGCTGGAGGAGATGCCTCTGCGGACGCAGGCGCAGGCGCCAAGGGCTCCAGCGGAGATGCCTCGCGAGGCCGAGCGCAGTCTATCCAAATAGGAGCGGACGGCGCGGGGAGATGGCCGTGCTTTCCCAGGTCTCAAAATTGAGACCTGGGGCACCCACTTAAGGCCGCAGTGAGGTTGAGCGGAGAGGTTCATCGTGGCGTTCTCGACAATCAACGGACAAACGCGATCGTCACTGGCGGAGATCAACATCACTCCGCTGGTGGACGTAGTGCTGGTTCTGCTGGTGATCTTCATGATCACCGAGCCGGTGCTGCAGTCGGGGATTGAAGTGA
>CAZVYV010000179.1:0-6250 GCA_964630985.1 uncultured Occallatibacter sp. | reverse complement strand
TGATCTGGCGGCTGGTGTGGAGCGAGAAGGGGCGCGGCTCGCGCAGCAGGATCATATCGTCGATTTCGTCAAGCAGGCGATTGCCCTTGTGGCGATTGCACTCGTGGCAGCAGGCGACGAGATTCTCCCAAGTAGAGTTGCCGCCGCGCGAGCGCGGAATCACGTGATCGAGGGTGAGCTCGCCGGGTGGATAGGCCTCGCCGCAGTACTGGCAGGTGTTGCGGTCGCGGAGCAGGATGTTTTTGCGCGAGAGGGCGCGCGTCTGGTGGGGGATGCGGCGATACTCGAGCAGGCGAATGACCGAGGGCATGGCAATGATGGTGCGCTGCGCGTGGAGCGAGAGGCCATGCTCCTCCTCAGTGCGCGCGATTCCCTTGAGCACCAGCACGAGGGCGCGGCGCGCACCGCAGATGTTGATGGGCTCGTAGGAGGCATTGAGCACAAGAACCGGCATCTGCAAAATATGCGCGTGGGCATACGTCACGGGACCGTGGTCGGCGGCCAGAACGACAGCTTTGGCAATTGCCTTCTGCTTGCGCGCGTGAATCATGGCTTTTCCCAACGACATCTCTTTCCCTCGGGTTACGGCGTTTTCGTAAATACCGTGCACTTTCTGGAACAGTGCAAGTGGATTTTTCTTGAGGAAAAATCCACTCAGCGAAGGGGCTTTGGTCTACACCATTTCCGAAAACGCGGATGGTTGTTCACCCACGTTTGACGAACTCGATCTTGCATTCGCGCCAGATCCGTCCAAAATTTGGCCGTCTTCCAGCGCTTCGTTGTCTTCCAACTCGCTTTCCTCGAAAGTGGCGTCCGTGGACGACCGGCCGAATCCTACGGCACGTTGCGCGCGGGCCAGAGTTGCCACCCAAACCGACGCCGCCCCAGCTTTGATCAGAGTTTGCGCGGCCGCACGAGCCGTGGCGCCGGTGGTGAGAATGTCGTCGATCAACAAGATGTGCTGCGCCGTCACCAGCGATGGATCGGAGACTGAAAATGCGCCGCGCACATTTTGGCGGCGCTGGCGGGGCGTGAGTCCAGCTTGCGTATCTGTAGCGCGCAGTCGCATGAGCGTGCTGGGGGCGAGCGTGAGCCGCCATTGCGGATTGCTCCGGCGCAGGAACTTCAGCGCTTCAACAGCAAGCGAGCGCGATTGATTGAAACCGCGCTGCGCGAATTTGGAACGGTGCAGCGGCACCGGAATAACCAACATTTCGGCGGGAGCCTCGCCGGCAAGCTGCGCGATAGCCTCGGCCAGCATCCCTCCGAGGCCTTCGGCGGCCGGGTGCAGGTGATCGTATTTGAGAGCGTGAATGGCTTCCCTGATGCGGCCCTGGTAGACACCGTAGGAAACGGCGCGGACAAAGGGCGGAGGCGCCAGGCGGCAGGCACGGCAAAGCATTGATTGCGTTGGCTTTTCGCGCGTATTGAGCGCGTCACCGCAGCGCGCGCAGGCAGGACCGGTTTGGACGGGGAACTCTGACCAGCAAACAGGGCAGATGGGAACGGAAGAGAGCTGCGGCAGGGGCGAGCCGCAAAGATCGCATGAGGAGGGAAGAAGTGCGCAACTCAAACTATCGATTGGACTTCGGAGTACGCGGACCACGGCGCGCCAGCGCGTTGTCTCGGCCAGGGCATGAGCGCGGTCGCCTTGTGACCGTTCTGGCGATATGTCGGCCGTGCGGATGGAGTCTTGTGTGAAGACGCACCTCGCTCAAAGGACAAAAACCGAACCGGGCACAGTAGTTTGGGCCCAATGCGAAGAGTATAGCGCAATAACACTTCAGTCCTCCACGCGCGCCCCGGGTAACCTTGCGGGTGTTGAAGTGCACTCGGCAGACTTTGAAGATGGGAGCATTGGGAACAGTAGCGGCGGCGAACGCGATGGAGGCGCCAGCGCGGGTTCCGGCGATTCCGGAAGATGCGACAGACTTCGCTTTTCCGCGCGGCGCGACGTGGGTGCTGCTGTTTTCATTGTTGACTGCATTCGCTCAGGCGGTTGTTTTGTTCGTGGAGGCTTGGTCCACGCAAGATCCGACCACCCGCATGACGCAGATTCCGCAGGGCGTTTTTCTGGCGCTGGTGGCCGAACTGAACTGGCGGTTCTTTCTGGGCTCCCGGCATCGAGTGGCCCTGAACCCAGAGGGGATCTGGTCCATCCGGCGGAAAGACATCCGCTTTCTTGCCTGGAGCAATGTGGCTCGAGTTTCGGCCGATGACACCATGCAGAGGCTGGAGCTGACGGATGCGAGCGGCTCGACGGCGATCCGGATTGAGTATCAACTGAAGGACTTCGATAAGCTTCGGGCCTTCGTTTTGAGCCACACGGCCGAATCGACACTGGTGCGAAGCGAAGGTGCGAGCGTATTCCACCGCAGTTGGGACCGCAAGATTATTTATGCGGCCGTTGGAATCGTATCGCTGTTTATCGCGTGGTTCGTTTACCGCCAGGTCACCGGGGAGTTGTTTCTATTGCCCGCTGTTGTGGCAGCGGTTGCTTTTGTTGCGTTTCTTGTGGATCCAGTAAACGTGGCGATTGCACGCTCGGGGATTTTGATTGGCTACCCCATCTATGAGCGAACTGTTCCATTCGCTTCAGTCAAGGGAATTTCGCTGACCGATGTGCGTTATCGCGGGAACGTATGGGCCGGCGTGCGGATCGAGATACGGGGAGGCTGGCCCATTCGGCTGACGCGGTTTCGTGGAGGCTCCGTAGCGCTCTACGAATCGCTCCAGGCGGCGTGGCGAAGGTCGGGCGGCCCTGAGAAGACCGCGAAGGGCGATGACAAACTCGACATCGCGGATGCAGGCGGATCGACGGTGGGCCCGAAGGCTGATGCACCGAAAGCCTCGGCGAAGACCGCAAGAAACATCGGACTGGCTCTCGCGATCGCAATCATTGCCGTTGTGGGGATGTTTGCATGGTTCACTGGCGAAGCTTTCGGCTGGTCCGCCGGCGGTCGTGTATCCCGCAGCTACCTTCCGATTTACAGAATGCATGCGGGACCGGTAGCACGGCAAAGTGAATTGAATGGAAAAGGGCGCGTTTACCTGGTTCAGATGGGCGAACACAAAGATCCATATTCCTTGGACGAATTCGCGCAATGGCTCCGCGCAAAGTACGCGCTCGACGTTCAAGTGCTCCCGGCAATGGCAATCGATTCCTCGGCGTGGGATGCAAGGCGGCGCCAGTTCGTGGCGGAACTGCTCGAGGCACAGCTTAAGCAGAAACATCCTGAACTGGCTCGAGACGAGGACGCCTTTTTGATTGGGTTCACTGACGGAGACATGTATTCGACTGAAGAGATGTGGGATTCAACGTTCACGCAAAGGGACATGGCGCGCGCTGCCATTATTTCTTCCGACGGGATGGGCGATTCGAAATCGCAGAAGGCCTATTTCGGCACAGCCGGCGCGGACAAACGCTTTCAGGCGCGTATCAAGCGGATCCTGCTGAAGGACGTAGCGGTGCTTTATTGGCACCTGACGGTGAATGACGATCCAACGAGCCTGCTACACGATACATTGGACCCGGATCTGCCGGCCGAAGAGATTTATGAGTCCGACGTGAACCCTGCACGCACTCTGCGCGGCGAGCGAGTCGACGAGCCGTGCGTTTTCTTCACGTATTCGGCAAAGGACGGCATGCAGCCGATGCCGGGATTGTTGATCCGTCGCTGCGGCGATATCCAGGAGCCGATGGAAGACGAATCGACGGAGGTTTTTGAGCTGGACCTCCGATTAGGCCTGTTGCTCGACAAGCACACCGACATGTATTTGCCCGATACGATTCCGATCCAATTCGAGCGCGTGATCCGCGACGGAGAGCGAGGCAGAGATCCGTTTGGCGTAAGCGGATGGGATAACTACGACGAGTTTCTCGGGTCAGCCGACAACATACACATCTTTATTGAGCACGCCGACGGCGCGAAGGATCAGCTGATGCGAGTCCCGGAATGGATGACGATTCAGGGACTAGCCAAATACGTGGGCGGAAGATCGCAATGGGCCTACCCGACCGGCTTGATTGACTCCACACCGCAGCGAGTGTGGCAATACCAGATGGCCTGGCACCAGTTTCCCTTCGAGCACTACGACGTGCTGCGATTCAATGGCGGCATGAAGACTTACCTGCCGTGTGACAGTTCGGACGTGAACTGCTCGCTGATCGGTTATCGCGATTCGCAAGGGCGGGAATTGAAGATTGAGCGGGACGCCAACCGCCATTTGTCGCGGATCACGTCGCCGAACGGAGATTGGGTGGGAGTGGGGAGCGCGTCCGACGGGCGCATCCTGGCAATTGACGACAGCAATGGACGAACTGTCCTCTATGGCTACGATTCGGCCACTCGTCTGACGGACGTCACCTATCCCTCGGGCGAGGTTTACCGCTATGAATACGACGAGACGCGGCACATGATATCGTTCAGCGTTTCAGCTGACGCGCATTCAGAGCCGCACGTAATGATTCGCAATGAGTATGAAAATGGCATGCTGACGAAGCAGACGTTCGCCAATGGCGACGTCTACGCCTATACGTACGACTCAGCTAGCCCGGACTCCATCCATCACGCCACGGTGGAAACGCCAGACGGCAAAACGTACTCGGTAGATATCAGCGAGAATTTGTCTGTGGTGCACGAAACACCAAATGGCGCGGAAAACAGTCCAGCCGGTCCGCGATGAGATCCAGGAAAAACACAACGAGCAGGCGGTCGACGAAAGCCCATTGACGGCGCTTCGGTTTCCCGCCTGCCCGCATGCCTGGTGGCTCATCGAATGGCGGGCGAAACTGGGCGCCGGCGATCGATGAACGTTAGGTTCAGTGAACGTGCTCAGCCGTGATGTGCATGTTGCTCGCGCTGACGCTCGCGCTCCTGCTCTCTTCCCTTCTCCTGCTCGTTTTCGCGGTCAACATTATTCTTGGATGCATCGTGGGCTGCTTCCTTCACATTGCCCACAACCTTCTGCGCTTTGCCTTTGATCTGCTGTGCGGCACCTTCGACTTGAGCGTCGGTGTTGCCGGTCCACTCGCCGACCTGACGCTTCGCACGCCCTGCCGCGTCGTTGACTGCGCCTTTTACCTGATCCTTATTCATGATTCCACCTCCGTGGCTTGTTGTTTCGGTCTATATAGCGGACCTTTATTGATGCACCGACGGCCAATCCGGGGAAAGAGACAACGTCGAACTCTGTCCCCGGCGCCTAAACGACTTTGCGTCCCGTGACCAGCTGGATTACCAGCACGACGAGCGCGATCACGAGAAGGATGTGAATGAATCCGCCGAGTGTGTATGAAGAAACAACGCCAATCAACCACAGCACAAGAAGGATTACAAAGATCGTCCAAAGCATCGGTCACCTCCCGGTGATTCTTCCGCAACCACTCACGCTTTGACGCCCGGCTGTGTGCGCGGGTTGTTCGTTCGTTTTATCAATACTGCGGGCTGCATGATATTGATTGCGCAACCGCCGGTGGATGCAACCGCTGCACGATGACGCGCATCGCGCACCGGGATTAAAGGATTTGCTGAGGGGGTGAATCTCTCCACGGGTCATGCAGCCGCGATTGTGAAGGCGGCATCACAGCAGAAGGTTTATGCAATCGCGCGTCGCTTAAGCAATGCAGCGCGCAAAGGAGAGCGAAATGCTTTTGCTGATCATTTTGATTGTGCTGATTTGTGGATTTGGATACGGCGGCTATCGAGTGGGTCCGGGATGGGGATACTACGGCGGAGGCGGCATCAGCCTGATCCTGACGATTGTCCTGATTCTGCTTTTGCTGAAGGTGATCTGACGCGCACGCAGCTTGTCTGCGCGACGAAACACGCCGACGCGTTTGCAGCGAACACGACTGTTTGGCGGCACGCGCGGAAAGTAGAAGCTAAAAGACTCCGGCCATGTAGGCTTCTGCGGGGCGCAGGTTCTCGGCCTTTGATCCGCATCCCGCGAGGACGACAGGCGAAAGCGTGATGACAGGGCAGTGTGTGTGGGCCAGTGTTTTGTAGACCACGCCATGGCGGGTAATGGCGGCAAATGCCGATGCGCCCTGGGCGCCGAGGACAATGAGATCGGCCTGCTGGGCTCGGCTCTGATAGAGCAACTCTTCAGTTGGGTCGCCGGGCACCACGACGGTCTGGATGGCGATTTGGCCTTGCAGATTTCGTGGAACCAGGGCGAGCATGCCGGCTTCGACTTCGTCGAGGGATCGGCCGGCGAGAAACTCAGCGCGATCCTGTGGACGGATGAC
>CAZVYV010000178.1:0-6257 GCA_964630985.1 uncultured Occallatibacter sp. | reverse complement strand
AAGGCTGAGGCGTTGAGCGGCGGCTCGGGGCCGATGTAGACGGTTTGCGCGCCGCCCTGCCGCGCCCAGTGGACAAAGCCGGCCGCCGGATAAACGTTGCCTGAAGTGCCGATGACGATCATCAGGGTTGATTCGGCGATCTCGCGCTCGATGCGTGGCATTTCGAGAGGAATCTCGCCGAAGAAGACGATGTGAGGGCGCAGTCTGCCGCCGCATGCGCAGCGGGCGACTTCATCGAGGCTCGCATAGAGGGCGCGGTCTTCAATGGGCGGACGGCCGCACTCTTTTTCGCAGCGCGCTTTGGCCAGCTCGCCGTGCATGTGGATGAGATTCCGCGATCCGGCGCGGTCATGCAGGTCGTCGACATTTTGCGTGCAGAGAAAATAGCGGCCGGGCAATTTCTCTTCGAGTTCCGCCAGTGCGATGTGCGCTGGATTGGGTTGCGCTTTGGCGTTATCGGCGCGGCGCTTGGAATAGAACTCCCACACCAGCCATGGATCGCGCTTGAGCGCTTCGGGTGTGCAAACCTCTTCGACGCGATGTCCCGCCCACAGCCCGTCGGAGGCGCGAAAGGTGGGCAAGCCGCTTTCAGCGCTGATTCCTGCGCCGGTGAGGACGAAGACGCGATCGGTGGACTCGATGGAGATGGTCATGGTCGTGAAGCGTGGTTCGTGGATCGTGAAACGCGGTGCGCACGAGAGTAGAAAAGTGAAGGAGTGAACGAGTGAAATGGTGAAGAGATGATCCGATGTCACGGCACAAGCAGAATCTTGCCCGTGGTCTTGCGTTCTTCAAGGTCGATCTGCGCTTGGGCGGCGTTGGCGAGAGGATAGGTGTACTCGGTGCGAAGTTTGAGCTCGCCTTTGGCGGCCCACCCGAGCACGTCGCCGGCGCGCCACTCAAGCTCAGCGCGCGTGGCAATGTAGTGCCAAAGCGTCGGACGGGTAAGAAAGAGCGAACCTTTGCTGTTGAGCAGAATGGGATCGAAGGACGGAACAGGGCCGCTGGATGCGCCGAACAGAGCCATCATGCCGCGAGGATGAAGGCAGTTGAGGCTGCCGTCGAATGTGGTCTTTCCCACCCCGTCGTAGACCACGTCGACACCTTTGCCTCCGGTGAGACGCTTGACTTCGACCTCGAAGTCCTGCTCGGTGTAGAGAATCACGTCAGACGCGCCGGCTTCGCGCGAGAGCTCTGCTTTTTCCTTCGTGGAGACAGTGGTGATGACGCGCGCGCCGATGCGTGCGGCAATCTGCGTAAGGAGCAAGCCGACGCCGCCGGCGCCCGCGTGGACCAGCGCGGTATCGCCCTTCTTGAGCGGATAAGTGGAGAAAGCGAGATAGTGCGCGGTCATGCCCTGCAGCATGGCGGCGGCCGCGTGCTCCAGGCTCAAACCCTCGGGAATCTTGACCAGTTGAGCAGCGGGAACGAGAGCGTACTCGGCATAGCTGCCGATGACACTCATGGACACAACAGCGTCGCCTGCTTTGAATCCGTTGACACCAGGACCGAGTTCCTCCACCGTGCCCGCGGCTTCGCTGCCCGGGATCATGGGGAACGAAGCTTTGTAAACGCCCTTGCGAAAGTAGACCTCGATGAAATTGACGCCGGTGGCCTCAATGCGGATGAGAACCTGGCCGGATCCAGGTTGAGGGATGGGCTGGTCGACAAGCTGCAGCACTTCAGGCCCGCCGGTCGACTGGATCTGGATGGCTTTCATGACTTGCTCAAGAATGAACCTTGAGGGCGGGCTACCGCAAGGAAATAGAAAAACTCAATGCGGCGATTAGAGGTTCTCGTCCTTACTCTCCGAGAGCAAGGTTCTCTCATCGGAGGATTCCAGCCGCACCAGCCGGTCGATGGTGTAGGACGTTGGGCGCTGGCTGCTGTAGTAGTGGCGCACCTGCAGTTCACCGAGTAGTCCGAGAGCGAGCAACTGGATGCCAGAGACGATGAGGACGGAAGCGATGATGAACATGGGGCCGTGTAGTTCCATCAGATCCAGATGGGGATTGAGCAATTTCGTTCCCAGCAGGATCGCGGCCATGACGCTGCCGGCAAACATGGCAAAAACGCCGCAACCGCCGAAGAAATGCAGAGGACGGCTCATATGCTTCAGCAGGAAACGGATGGTCATCAGATCAAAGATGACCTGGAAGGTCCGGCCCAGGCCGTAATGGCTTTTGCCGCGGACGCGATTCAGGTTGCGAATGGGGATTTCGCAAATGGATGCGCCGTACAAAGTTGCCAGTGCGGGAATGAAGCGATGCATCTCGCCATAAAGCGGAATGTTCTGGATGACCTCGCGTCGATAGGCTTTGAATGTGGTGCCGAAGTCGTGGATGGGAACTCCGGAGAGTCGCGCCATAATCCAGTTGGCGCAGGCGGATGGAATTCGGCGAAAGATGAAGTTGTCTATGCGCACTTTGCGCCAGCCGGAGACAACGTCATAGCCCTCATCGAGTTTTTCAAGAAATGCGGGAATGTCATTGGGGTCGTGCTGCAGGTCGCCGTCCATGGCCAGAACAAATTCGCCCGAGGCATGATCGAAGCCTGCCGCAAGAGCTGAGGTCTGACCGAAGTTGCGGCGAAGCTTGACGATAAGGACGCGGCTATCGACGGCAGCCACCTCCTCGAGGAGCTTGAACGTGCGGTCGCTTGACCCGTCGTCGACGAGAATCAGCTCAAAGGACTCGTCCACCTGTTCCATGACTTGCTTGAGCCTGGCATACAGGATGGTTACGTTCTCTTCTTCGTTGTGAAAGGGAACAACGATCGAGTATTTCGCCATATTGCTCCTTTAGACGCCTAAGATGCATGAGGGATGTCTGGGGCAAGCCCCTGGAATCAAATGGATGCGGTGCGGCGCCTGAATTTGGATCTCGCTGCGGATAGGAGAGTCAATTTGCGCTGAGGCCGGTGGGCTACTCCCGCATCTCCATCTCGCCAAGCATCGTCTGCATCTCATTAAGGGCATGTGTGTTGCCGCTTCGCGCGGCACATGAAATGCCAGCTCTGAGCCGTCCGATAGCCTCCGGCTTTTTGCCCGCGCCGGCCAACGTCTGCGCAGACATGAAGTAGCCTGGGGTGTAATCAGGATCGTCGGCTAAGAGTGTATCAAATTCTGAAATCGCAGCATTGATTTCGCCCCGGCTCGCCAATTCAACGGCGATTCCGTATCTGGCGAAGCTGTTCTTTGGGTCGAGCGCGAGAATCTCTCTCAATCCTGCAACTTTATCCATTTTGCCTGTGTCCGGTCGATTTCGCTCGGTCGGACCGTGAAGGATTTGCGGTTTTGCCGCGGATTGTCCCACACTGGAAGATAGAAGAGCGGGAAAACTTCCGCGCCAAAACGACCGCTGGCTCTATTCTAACTGGCGCGCTATGAAGACCGCGAGAAGAAATATGGAAATGGAGGCGGCATGAGTAGCCAGGACCTGCACCCCAAGGTGCGCACGGTGGCCAGCACGCAGTCAGAGAAGACAGAGATTGTGCTGCCCAACGACACCAACATGCTGGGTCATCTGCTGGGCGGAAGGCTGATGCACTTTATTGACCTGACGGGCGCCATGGCCGCCTACCGGCATGCGAGAACCAATGTTGTGACAGCGTCCATGGACCACATCGACTTCATCCGGCCCGTACACCTGGGCGACCTTGTCACGCTGAAGTCGAGCGTAAACCGGGCGTTCACAAGCTCCATGGAAGTGGGCGTGAAGGTGTGGGCGGAAAACACGCGGACCGGCGAAGTGGTACACGTGGCCAGCGCATACCTGGTGTTTGTCGCAGTGGACGAACAGGGACGCGTCCAAAAGGTCCCGCAGTTGAGGCCGGAAACACCGGACGAGGTGCGACGTTATGACGATGCGCTGCGCCGCCGCGAACATCGCGAACGGGAGAGCGTGCGGCGGTCGGAAGGCAAGCTGGCTGTGGCCGCGCTGGAGAACGAGCTCGACAATCCGTCCTGACGCGGTGGAGAGCTTCGATCCTTCTTGATCCCGATCTGAAACAGAGATGCCCGAAACATGCACGGCTCTCGTGGTGGATTTCTCAATGTCTGCTTCCCTTCCATCCCTACCGAGCTCCGCAGAGTTTCCCCGCCGCATCGTCTGCCTGACCGATGAGACGACGGAGATCCTGTACATGCTCGGCGAACAGGACCGGATTGTCGGCGTTTCAGGCTATGCGCATCGGCCACCGGAGGCGCGCAGCAAGCCGCGAGTTTCGGCATTCCGCGACGCAAATTTCAAAGCCATTCTCGACCTCAAGCCGGATTTGGTTCTGACTTTCTCCGATGTGCAGGCCGAGATTACGCGCGAGCTCGTGTTGCGCGGCGCGACGGTGATGAATTTCAACCAGCGCAGCATCGCGGAGATTCTCGAAATGATTGCCGTGCTCTCGCGCATGGTTGGGAAGCCGGAGGCTGGACTGAATCTGATCGAGAAGCTGCGCGAAGGGCTTGCGGAGATTGCAAAGTCGGCGAAGACGTTCCCGCGGCGGCCGCGCGTCTTCTTCGAGGAATGGAATGACCCGTTGATCAGCGGCATTCAATGGGTGGAGGAGCTGATTGAGATTGCGGGCGGCGACCTGATCTTCCCGGAGCTGCGAGCATGTGGGAAGGCGAAGGACCGTGTCGTTGATCCCGCGGCCGTGGCGGCGCGTGATCCAGAGGTGATCCTGGCTTCGTGGTGCGGCAAGAAAGTGAGCAAGGACGAGATTTGCTCGCGCTCAGGATGGTCCGAGACGATTGCAGTGCGAAACGGAAACGTCTACGAGGTGCCGTCGGGAGCGATTTTGCAACCAGGCCCCGCTTCGCTGACGGAGGGTGTAAGACAACTCCACGCAATTCTGGCCAGCGTGGTGGGCACGGAGGTCGCGCCTGTGACGGAGCCGGCGCAATCGGGGGCGTCGCTCCTGTAAAATTTTAGTGAGACGACAAACCCTCGCTGTGAGCCGCGGAACGCGCGGATAGCGAGCAGGCAAGATCCCGCGAGAGTGTTGCGGGAAAGGAGTAATTCTGTGGCTCATTCCCCTACCATGCCTTCGCCGGTGGCTTTGCCCGGTGTTTCGAAGATCGTCGCGGTCGGTTCCGGTAAGGGCGGCGTGGGAAAAACCACGGTGGCCGTGAACCTGGCCATTGCACTGAGCAAGCTGGGCCAGCGCGTGGGCCTAATGGACGCGGATGTGTACGGGCCCAACGTGCCGCTGATGATGGGCAGTTCACAGGCGCCGAAGATTGGCGAAGGCAACATGATCGAGCCAAACCTGACGCATGGCCTGAAGACAATCTCGATTGGGTATATCTCGCCCGGCGACAAGCCGCTCGTGATGCGCGGTCCGATGCTGCATCAGATCATTCGCCAGTTCTTGCAGCAGGTGAACTGGGGTGAACTCGACTACTTGATTGTCGATCTGCCGCCGGGGACGGGCGATGTGGCCATTTCGCTCGTGCAGACTGTGCCGTTGACTGGCGCGGTTGTGGTGTCAACGCCCAGCGACGTGAGCCTGGAGGATGCGCGCAAGGCTCTAGAGATGTTTGCTCAGGTCAACGTTGAGGTGTTGGGCATCGTAGAGAACATGAGCCACTTTACTTGTCCTCATTGCCACAACGAGATCGACATTTTCTCGCGCGGCGGCGCGGAGCGCACGGCCAAGCAATTCAACGTGCCGTTCTTGGGAGCCATCGAACTGATACCGGCTATCCGCGAAGGCGGCGACCGGGGTATGCCGGTTGCGCTTGCCGGACCGAAGAGTCCACAGGCAGCGGCGTTCTACACCATTGCGGGAAAGGTGATGGAGCAGGCGGAGAAGGCGGCGGCGGCGGCGACGGATGTGATCGAGATCAAATGAGGGACGTTCTGCGGGAACGCGAAATTCAATTCCTGACAGCAAAATAGAAAAGCGGGGCTCGCGCCCCGCTTTCTCATTGTTGGCTCTCGTTTATTCCCAATGGCCTTCCACCAGCACCCAGCCATCGCCGCGCCGCTCCCAGTGATGGTGAACCCAGATGGCGCCGGGATGCGGCGGATGCGCCCAAAAGCCATGAACCCAGACGTAGTGTTGGCCATCCCAGCGGTGGTGGCCTTCGACCCACATCCATCCGACATGCGGCGGATTGTCATGATGCTCAACGATGGGTGGAGGCGGCGCAATGCGGACGATGACCTGAGCCATCGCAACCGCGGGAGTGAGACATACAGCGAGCAACCCTGCCAAAAATGTCTTCTTCACAGGAATCTTAAACCTCCGTGGTTTAG
>CAZVYV010000177.1:0-6267 GCA_964630985.1 uncultured Occallatibacter sp. | reverse complement strand
TCCAGCCGCAATGCCTGGTCGAAGTTTTGAATCGCCAAGTCATACAGGCCCTTAAGCCGATACGCCTCGCCTCGGTTTCTGAAGGCTTCCGCATAACTCGGATTCAACTTTAGAGCCTGATCAAAGTCCCGAATTGCTTGATCGAAGTCGCCCCGAAGCCCAAGAGCAAGACCTCTGTTATTGAAGGCTATGGACAGGTTATTGTTAGGTTCCTGACCCGACTGAATCAGTGACGTGCAGCCTTCGATGCATCGGTCAGGGTTTTCATCCTGGCATCGCCTCGCATTCTCGTCGCGTTTGCGGCCAGATAGTGCATTATCGAGAAGATCGCTCATCCAATGCAGGGTACGACCTGTTGCACCTCTCATTGCGCCGCGGCAATCATCAATAACTCGCGACCAACTCACTTTTTTCATTGGAATTTCTCCTTACGATTCACGATTCTCTTTGCCAGCTAACCCCTGCCGGAAGTTTCGACGTCTTCAATCCTCGCTGCTCAATCCCCGTCGATGATTGAGTGCGGGCATTTCCAATTGAGAGCCAATCGGCCTCTGACCGTTTGTTCTTGTACCAGTACCGTGCCCCATCCTTTCGCCTTTTTCCCGGCGAAAGGGTGGGAAACCGCGAACCCTGAAGTGCGAAATCACGAGGTCAGAGCCAATAGGTGTATCAGCAGCAATCGAATTGTCCTCCCGCATTCATAGCCCATCAGTGGCTAAGAGAAACAACTGCTGCAAGGGTATCCGCTGGGAGCGCAATTCCGAAGATCGCTTCGATGTTCCTGAATTGAAAATATGGGAAGCGAAACTACGTTGAAATCGGTGAAATCCGAATTTTATGTAAGTCTTTTCGCGTAAATTTTGTAAGGTAATTCCTACTGCAACTGGCCGGTCTTGTCGACAGCCTCTTCGAGCTGCCCAATCTGTTTCTCCGCAATGCGCGATGACATCTAGCAGACAGCGCCCAGAATATTCACTATTGCCGTCGCAAGTTCTTCAGGGGCATTGTCCTTGGTGATATAGGCTGCTGCACCCTCCCGGAAGCAACACGTTGCATACTGGTCCTTCGGTTGCCCGCTGACGACGATCACGGGCAATCGCGATTGAGTGCGCTTCAGGTCCCGCAGCACGTCAAGCCCACTGTGTCCAGGCATATTGAGATCAAGCAATAGGAGGTCAAATTGAGAACTGGCCAGGAGGCTGATCACCTCATTGCCATCGCCTGCTTCAAAAAAGTGTGCTTCAGGAAGCGCATCGGCCAGAATCTCTCTGATACCTCGGCGAACCTCGGCGTAGTCGTCCGCTATCAGAATATGCATTTGCGCAATTTCCTTCCTGGCAGTCTGGTAGTCGGCACTGCCGGAGCGCTGATGCGGCAACACCGCCTCTGCCACATCAGCGCTAACGCAGAAAAGGGGAAGCAGGTCAAACCAACGATGATAAGAGCATTCAATAGCCTCTCGCTCATAGGCATCTCCAGATGTCTCGTTGACTTCAACAGCTAATGGCACTCATTTCGCCGGTATACTTGTGACGCCACGGATGCCTGAAGTCGGTGATCTATTGAGAGATTACAGGAACAAGATCAGAAACGAAGTCAGCAAAAGATGGTTGTGTCGTAGGATGTTTCCTACAGCTTTCGTTTAATCTAATCGATCAACTGGTTCGTCATGGCGTAACGGGTCACTTCGGCCTTACTCTTCATTTGCATCCACGCGCAATCAATGTACGAGCGCTCAAAGTTCACTCTATACCGATTCGGTGTCAGGGGCAGGGGTCAGAGTTCCGAGGCAGATACAGCAGCGGCCTGGCGTTTGCCGTTCTTGTGCCAGTACATGTGCGAGTCGGCTGCGTTGAAGAGGCTGTCCTTGTCGGCTCCGTCTTCCGGAAAGAGGGCGATGCCGAAGCTCGCCGCGCCCTGCAAGTTGATCTCTTCCAGGACGAAAGGCTCGTTGAAGCACAGCTCGATGCGCCGTGCGATCTCTTCGACTTCGGCCCGGTTGCGTACCTGGGGGAGCAAGGCCACAAACTCGTCTCCGCCTAAACGGGCCAGAGTATCGACTCCGCGCAATTGTCCCTTCATTCGCTGGGCAACCTGCTGCAGATACAGGTCCCCGATGCGATGCCCAAAGTGATCGTTCACCTGCTTGAACTCGTCGAGGTCGATATAGACCAGGCCGAAGATGGTGGCTTCGCGACGAGCCTCCTCGATCTGCGCATCCATGCGCTTGTCGAGCGAAAAGCGATTATCGATGTCGGTGAGCAGATCAAACTCCGAGCGGTGCAAAAGGTCGGAGTAGAGGCGTCGGGTCTCAATCGCCAGAGTAGCCAATTCCGCGCCCATGGAGAGGGCGTCGGTCTCCTCGGCAGAGAGTTTAGTAGTCTGGCCGAGACCAGCAAACAGAGTGCCCAGCGCGGGACCGGAGCGGGCGGGAATCTCCTTCTCATGCAGGCGCACGGCGGCAAAATCCGGGGGGCATGCGCCCAGCCGGGCTCCATCCGTGATCTGGCACCAACAAGGGGCTCCGTCCAGTTTGAAGGAGATCAGTCGCGTGATCTGCTCAATGATCTCGGCCAGCGGACGCGACCCGTTAATATCCTCCAGGATGTGGCTGCGGCGATGTTCTATGTCAGCCAAAGCGGCGGTCTGGCGGCGCACCCGGCGCTCGATGATCCAGCCCCTGGCCCCCACAGCAAGCACGATGGCGATCAGCAAGGCAACGACAAGGATAAGATTGCGCACGCTGAGCAAGGAGGGTGGGGCCACCATCTCGATATCGTCTGGAGAATTCAATATCAAATCGAAGGAGACTGGGCTGCCAAGCGAATTCGGACTGGATGGCATGCAGATGCCAACCACACGTGCCGTAGCACCCACCGGAATCTGCTTTAGTGCGCGAAGAGGTTGCAGCTTGGAGAAGCTGGGATGGTGGTAGATGGCCGAAAACAGGTGGCCGTTCGAGACCAGAACATACTCGTCCTGGGCACCTTCGCGGACCCCCGTAACCAACTGTCCCTCGATGGATACCAGATCGTAGTGGTGCCCGTCTGGCGAGTTGCTGCCATGGGCTAGTTGCCGCCACGTGACGGGCAGCGGCGTGACCGGGGCCTGGATCAAAGTATCCTGAATCTCTCCCTGGTCAATGGCCAGAAAACCACCGTGAACCGCAGGAATTCCGGTGGCGTCGGCTATGTCGCCCATCCGCAAGGGAATGTGCGTTCCGGTCATAATCCAGATGCTCTGGGCGCCATCTTGAAGCACAACGGCGGTGCCGGGTTCATAGTGGGTGATAGACCCCCGCACCCGGACTCTGGGGGTGAGATTGTTGACGTGAAAGCCGTTGAGAATGCTCTTCATCGACGTGATCGGAAGCGACCATGGACTGGAGGAGGCGGCCTTTAGAATCTTGACGTTCGCAATCGAGGGGACCATCAGTCTTATCCCCGTCTCCTGCATTTTGTCGTCGAACTCTCCCCCCGCTACCCCGGTGACTTCAACCTCGGCGTCCAGTAGCTTTCCCAACATATCCGGCTGGTCCAACTCGACTTCCGTATCAAGGTAGCCTCCGTCGACGAGAATTTTAAGGGCGGTGTGCTGGATGGGGGCCCTGCCGCTCAACACCAGATCGGCGGATTGAATTACGCCGTGAACCGTGACCAGAATGCCGTCGTTATCGCCCCGGACCAACTGATCAAAGCTGGTCGGAACCGGTCGGAGCGCGGTCCCGTGGCGGACCAAGGTGATCTGTTTGCCGAGTACGATGGGGTGGAAGCTGTCCCGCGTCTTTCCTGTCACCAGAACCCGATCGCCTGGAACAACTCCTATGGGATTGTTGAGTTGCACATATAGGCCCTGGCCCTCGTCCTGGACAAACAGGATTCCCTCATAGTCGCGTTGAAAGGTGACGGTAGCCTCGAAGGAGACCGGGAGACCCTGCTTTGCCTCGGCATTCGACAACGCGTCGATGGCGCTCAAACTCGTAAGCGGCGCGGGAGGCGCACCCCAGGCGGCAGAGCAGATCGCAATCGCGAATGCGGCAGTCAGTCTCTTCATCGGGTCGAAACTAGTCGTGCTTGCAATGCATGTTCTTGTTTCAAAGAGTCTATCGGCAGGTGGCTCCAAAAGTATCACCCTGGGGCGATATCGGAAGAGCACAGTCCTGTGAAAAGCATGGGCCCGGTTGTCACAAGTTGGGGTCGCGGCAACATGGAGGCACTGGTTTCAGTGTAAGCCATTTCCGAAGGTGCGATCTTTATCCCTTGTTGCCGTCATGATCGGCTGGTAAGAAGCCTCCGGCAGTTCCGCAAGGCCCGCACTCGGAACATGCGATGCAAAAAGTCGGGATCAGGCGCAACCTGAACGTATTTACCGGCATTCAACATGTGAAATCGACTGAGAATCTGGAACTCGATTATGAATGCAGGCACGGTGAAGCTGTGACCTGTGGATCGCCGAACTTGCATTCCACAGCAACGGAGCGCAAGCAGAGCGCTCATCCATCTAAGAGCTTATCCGTGAATAGAAACGGTCTGTCTCCAGCAGATCAAAGCGCAGGCTAGTGAGAGAAGTGCGACGTAGCTTGCCTCTGTCTTTTCGAAGCTGACCAGCAATTTGCGGAACCGGTTGATCCATGAATGCGTCCTCCCACGACCCAACGGCGAGCTTTGAATCCAGGTATCGTGAGCTTTTCGCGGGCCTTTTCGCGCCGTTGTTTAATGTGCGGCTTATAGTCCCGTTCGACAACTGCGTTCGGTGCCGGCGCGCCCTTATAGCCTGCATCGGCGCAGAGATTGTACTGCCCCGCTCGACCCGGCATCTCCATGACGAGTTGATCCAGCGTGGCCTCAAGCAGTTTTACGTCATGCGTGTTTGCGCCGCCGCCGACGATCGATAGCGGGACGCCAATCCCGTCGACCAGCAGGCTTCGTTTGCGCCCATTTTTTCTCCGATCCGTGGGGTTGGGGCCCACGCATTCGGTCGCAAGTGGCGCTTTATGCATCGCGCCGTCGATACTCTGCCAGTTCCATGCGATGGCTTCCATCTCGTCGTACTCGGCCAGTCCGGCTTGCCACAAACGAAGAAAGAAGCCTGCCTGCTGCCACTTCTGAAAATGCAAATGTACGGCGCTGGCGCTGCCAAACTCGCGTGGAAGAGCCTTCCATTGGCAGCCGGTGCGCAACACGTAAACGATGGCGGAGAAGATCTGGCGCGGCGGCATCGGCTTGCGGCCGCCGCCAGGTTTGCGAAGATACAAGCGATCCTTCGGCCGCTCTGGAAAAGGAATCAAAGGCTCAACCTTAGCCCAAAAAGCATCCGACACTTCCCATGACTTGATCTGAGGCATCCGGGATTTTATCTTCGCCTAGCTTGCACCTCTCAATACGCGCTCTTTGTCGTCGAGAACCAAGAATGGCACTATTTAAGGATAAGCTCTTAGCCGAGCGCGCTCACAAGCTAATTGGATTGTCCGGTCAACTCCTCTGTCGTTTAAGCGATCTCCTCGGAAGCGGAGGCATTTTGTTGAATGACTCTCTCCAATTGCTGAAGCGCCTTGTTGATCTGTTCAGCGCCGGCATCTCGTTTCTTGTTTACCGCTGTGTTTTGCCAGAGTGAAATGGCAGCGTTGCAAAATTTGCGGCCCCATTACTAGATAAAGTCTTTAAGTTGCCGATAAACCCTAGAGAGTTGCCTGTCAATGAAAACCCGGCAAAGCCCGTACTCCCGAGTTCCTAAATTGGACCTTATCTCTGAGGAGTTCCCAAAATGAAAGTGTCGACGGTCCTGCGTATCCGCGTCGCGTTCGGCGTTCTGGCCACAACCCTTGGCTTACTAGTGCTTTCAGGATGCAGTGGAGGTTGGGGCGAAAACCGGTCGCCACCCACAGCGCGGCGGCCCAGGCGCCCGTCCCGGCGACCATCGCCCAGACCATCGATGCCGCGCCGAAGCCGAGCAGCGCAAGCGTCACGCCGAGCGCGGCGCGGACGACCGCGCTCGACAGCTGCGTGGCGATCCGCGTGCGGAACCGGAGGTCTCGCAGCAGCAGTCCATCGTGGACCTGACCCAGCGCCTGGAACAGGATGTCGAATGCCGAGAGCCGGAACAGCCAGACGTGCGCGGCGGCATGGAACCAGCTGGCGATCAGTGGCGCCGCCAGCGCTCCGGCCCCGGCCAGGGCTCCGGCCAGCAGCAGGTTGATCGTGAACGCGACCTGGACCCGGTCGCCCATCCCCCGCTGCACTCGCGGAATCAGCTCCTCGACCGCAGCGC
>CAZVYV010000176.1:0-6291 GCA_964630985.1 uncultured Occallatibacter sp. | reverse complement strand
CATTAGCCTGTCTCCACACTATCGTTCGAGGGCCGCGCCATCTCCAGGTCATGGACCAGCGCCAACATCCCGCTCATCGCCGGATGGTGCATGTTGACCTCCACGCACGGCACCTGTCCGCCGGGAATGCCGGTGCCGGCTGTCAGCGTGATCATGTGCTTGGTGTCGATGACAACTTGCGCCGATCGCAGCACGGTCAAAATCTGCTTGGGGCTCATCTCGCTGGTGATCGCCCATTCTCGGAAGCGATGTGCGTCGATGTAGAGGCGCCTGGTGTTCACCTCGTGCCTCATGCTGACGACGGCCCCCCTCGGCGCCACGGTCGGCATCACCTCCCGGCTTTTCGGGCGGAATCGATCCGCCACCTGGAGGAACTCGTTGTTGTGCTCGTTGAGGTAGCGGCTCAATGACGCGATCGCGAGCTCCACGGGATCGACGTCGGTCATTCCCAGGTTGTCCTGCGACGTCAGCTGCCCGATCAGGTAGTTCACGATGCGGTCGACGTCGAAATGGAGAAGCTCCAGGTGATTGGCGATGGCGCCGGCTACCGCAACGCAAGCCACCAGGCGAACGCGGAACCTGTGAGCGCTCGGAAGCTGCGTCTTGGCGTAGATGTCCGTCACATACTGCTGGATCATGTTCTTGACCACCGGCACGACGCCCGGCGCCAGCAGGTAGCGTATGAAGGCGTCGCCGGCCCAGCCCGCATTGATTTCGAGTTCCTTGCTCAGCGCCTCGCCCCGGGCCTTGTCGACGCCCGGAGGCAGCGCGGGGGTGAACTCGAACACTCGCATCCCCGGAGCGTCGGCGCCGATGACGGTCGCGATCTCGATCAGCGAGCGGTTGGCGTTGGACAGCATGATGGTCGCCCAATTCGCCTTGGTGTGCACGAGGCCACCATCCTTGCGCCCGCGCAGCCGGTCGCGGCCGTCCGAGAAGGTGTAGATGAAATCCTTGATCCACTGGGGGTCCCGGCTGTTCAACTCGTCGAACACCACCGGCAGGTTACAGAGCGTGCCCAGCACGATGCCCTTGGCCACGTTGGTGTCGCGGGTCGTCATTATCGACGAGTCCTTGGTGCCCCAAATCGTCCATGCGCCCTTGCCGACGAGTGACTTGCCCTCCCCGCTCTTGGAGACGAAATGAACGATGCAGCCTCCCTCGTTGGCCTCGGCGAACGTCATCAGCGGCGCGGCGAAGCCACACAGCACCCCGAAGCCGTAAACCTCCATTTTGTCGGCGAACAGCTGGTCGGCTGCGGCGGTCCAGCCCTCGCGCGAGCCGCCGGGACGCGGACCGAACTCCCGGGAGCGCTTCTCCACCTCCTCGGCTCCGACAGCCTCCACCGGGCCGGCCGGCGTGTAGAGGTAGCGTCCGAACAGGAACGCGGCGTAGTCGTTCTTCCAACCGAACTGATCGTAGCGCATTCCCACTGCCTTTTCCCGGTGATAGTCGTCCACGGCGCCTCGCACGTATTGCATGAACATCTTTCCGTCGTGGACGATGCCCCCTTTGCCGGCCAGCTCCGACGTACCCGAGGCCGAGTGCAGCGTCTTGGCGTCGATCGTGATGTTGATCCAGCCCTCTTGCGGCAGGAATTTCCAGAACGTGTAGGAGAACCTGTGCTCGTCGAGTTCGGCAGTCCGAACGCAGTCTAGGAAGATCGGGGTTTCGGAGATGGTGAAGTTGAGGGGCTTTCCATCGGGGGTTTCGGTGGCGTAGAGTAGGGCTCCGGTACTGCTCCACCGAAAGGGATCCCGCAGAGCGGGCAGCATTCGCTGTCCCGTAGGAATTTCCGGCGCGATTCCCCTATCAACTCCCAGTAGTGTGGATGTGAAAACTGCGGCACCGGCGCTTGCCGGTGCGTCTCCCGGTTTGCTTCGATCTGCTTGGCCCACGACCCGTGCGGGGTTTGTGGTTCCAAGCTGTGCCGGAGTCGTGATACGTCCGAGGTGAACGCACCCTTTGCAGCCGGCCGGGTTGAGCGCCATGAAACCAGCACACGTAGTCGGGCCAGTAAGCTTTTCAGCATTGTCCAGTTTCCTTTGCGCTTCGTCGTAGTCGTAGTCGGGAAAATCCCGCCGCGAGTATTCGTGGAACTTTACTTGTCCATCTGTGATTTTGGCACAAACTCCAGCGCAAGCGTTCCAGACGGGTTCTGGAATATCTCCACTTTCTCGAAAAGCCGCAAATTGAGGACAGCGATCGGCGATTTGCTCGACGGCTGTTGGACCGAAATCTCCGGGGCTTGAGGCGTGGATTGCTCCATAGAGACTTTTTCGCCTCTTTCTTTGAGCAACTCCTGGAAAATGTCCTCGCGCTCGTAAAGCTCCAAGGTGTAATAGCTCCTTAAAAAATTCACTATTGTTTGATTGTACGGCTTCTCCGGCTCTGACACGTTCGGCTCCATTCTTCTTGCGGTTATGTGTTCCGACAGGGCGCAGAATAGACGAAATATCTGCGGTCCTGCTCGGGTCGATGTGAAGGCCCTGGTCTAGGCAAAGCTGCTTGAATGCGAGGGCGAGTGGCTGCCAGTCTTGCGCGGAGACGGCTTCGGAAAGCAGCCAGTAACAATGTAGTCCCGAGCCGCTGCCCGCAACGAGCGGGGCAGGTAGGCCTGCAGCAGCCACGAATGAAACAAGCGCTGCATACGCTGCACTTGCATCGGAGTAAGGTTTTCCAGGGCCAGCATCGAGATCAGCCCAAAGGGCGCGGGCAAAGGCGGCATTCGCGTGACAACGGGTCTCGAACTTTTTCTTTTTCTCGTTGTAGACCCCCCGCGCGTCTTTGATCGTGGCGCAGGCGAAATAGACCGTGTGACCTTTTTCGTCTTCATGGAGCAGTTTCCTCGCTAGTTCTTTGATCGTCGAGTGCGTGGTCTGTGTTGGGCGGTGCTCGCGAAACGTGACGGCTACATAGAACCCGTTCCCCTCAGACGGCAGTACGGCCTGCAGGAACGCGACTGTTTCCTCTGATCCCATCGCGTAGCTCCTGCAGGTACTTTGCGCGTCCTGCCCATGTCAGCTTGTTCGGAACCGGGAACCCGCGCTTGCGCGCTATCGCAGCTTCGAGCTTGGCGAGGTCCGTGATGGCTTGTCGACCGGCAGGGCCGAACGGAGTCCTTCCCTTGGTGATCCAAGTGTTGACCGTCGCGCGCGGCCTGTCAAACCAGCGCGCAAGGTCCGAGATGGTCATGTCTCCGTCGACCTGACAACGTCGGAGACGGGTGGGGAAGGTGCCAGCTCCGATCCGCATGATGGGGGTTCCTTACGGCCGCGGCCGGGGCGGCAAGTTCATCGCGGCGTCGAGGGCCGACGCCACGCCCGCCGGGGGAGCTCCGGGAGAAGCCATCCCAAAGCCACCCCCGTTGTTGGGAGCGGGGTTGAATCCCGCGCTCTCCTGGAGCCTCGTGTCGGGTGCCCCGGCCCGCTGCAGGAAGGCAGGGATGGGAGGTATCCCCTGCGGCGCCGGCTGGAACTGCTGTGGCGCTGGCATGAACGGCGCTTGCTGCGGAGCCGGGGCTGGTTCCTTGGGTGCTCGCGGACCGCGCGAGCCCTTCCCGGACGTCGGGCGTGGAGGTGTCTGTCCCTGTGAAAACTGCGGCGCCGGCGCGTACACAGGGGCCGGCTGGAACGCAGGCGCCGCAGCAGGCCCCTGTGTACGCGGGGGCAACATGTGTTGGACGGGGGCCTGCGGCGCAACCGGAGCAGCGAGCCCCGGAGCCTGCCCCCGGCTCGCGAGCAGCTGCGTGATCACGCCCGGGTCCATGGCGACGTCGTGCCGGTTCACGGCCACGTCGGAGAGATGGTTGGCGTCTATATACTCGATCATCTGCACGGTGCTCGCGTCGTCGGCCCATCCCACGGCCTGGAACGTCATCACGAAGGGGCGCTTGGGGTCCCACTCGACGCGAGTGATCATGTCGGCGACGTCGAGCGTGCGGTCGCCGCCGGTCGCCTGCTGGCGCAGCCAGTCGCTGTACGCCTTCATGTTCCCGAGCGAGCCCGGCGGGATCGTGAACTCGTACACCTCGACGTCGGGCTGATTGGGAAAGATCACTCCGAACTTCTTGCGCTTATCGCACGCCGTGGTCGGCTTGCCGGAAAACGTCGTGTCGCTCCCCCGCATGTTCCACTGACACACCGCGCATGTCGGCGCCTGCGGCTCCAGGCTGTCCTTGGATGGTCCGGTGCCGTTGTCGGACCAGCAGATCGGGGGATCGGTAGAGCCGGGATCGAACGGCTTGGAAGGGTCGTACATCAACCGCGATGTGGTCGGATTGACGTCGACGATGATCATGTCGAGATGGTGCGTCGGGACCAGATGCTTGTTGCCGATGCGGTCGACGATATGGAACTTGCCGCCCGCGATGGAGATGTGCGCGGGGCGTTGGGCGCCGAGCCCCGTGGACATGTCGTCCATCAAGCTGCGGCGCTGGCGATTGGCGAGGCCGGCGGGCAGCGCCATATTGGTTTGCTGGTTCAAGTTAGCTTCTCCTGATGTTGCACTTGGTGTTGAAGGCGATGGCGACGCCGGGCGGCGGCTGGCCGTTGTGCTTGCCGAGCCATTCGTCGACCGGCTCCTTGCGGCAGCGCAAATCGGCAAACGACCAATCCTGCGTCACAAGCTGCCGGAATGCCTCGGGGTTGTCAACCTTGACACTCATGACGGTTGTGAGATAGGCCGTCCCGTTCTCGGTGGCGAAGGAGGCCTTGGACGTCTCCAGCCACGGCGTCGGATTGGGCTTGGTTTCCGCCAGCAGCCGCGTGCGCAGCTCGCCCTGGATCACCTCCATGGCCTGCTGGTAGGGTGCAGCCCATTCCTTGTAGGCTTTCATCTCCGCAGCAAGGAGGTCTTCGAGCTCGTTATGCTTGGCGATGAGATCGGCGTTGGTCATTTACTCCCCCTGATCATGTCCAGCATGAGCCCCTGCATCGACGTGTTCTCGGCAGTCCGCTTGTAAATCTCTCGTTCGATCGCCGTGGACGCCAGCTGTACGATCGTCGTCGGAAGGTTCTGTTCCGGCCGCACCACCCGGGCGTTGCCCTGGAGGTAAAGCAAAGTCTTGTCGGTCGCGCCGTACCAGCACACTGTAGTCGCCACCGACAAGTTGAAGCCCTCGGCCACCACGCCGGGATCGCAGATCACGATGTGGGGGTCGTCCTTCTCGACGAAGCCCTGGAGGATCGCGCTGCGCTCCTTGTGCGGCACCTGCCCGTTGACGATCGCGCAAGAGTAGTCCTTGCGGAGATCGTCATAGATCAAGTTCACCACGCTTGTCAAGGGTGCGAAGACGATCAACTTTCGCCTGGCTTCCTCGATCACTTCCCGTAGCACCGCCAAGCGAGGAGAACAATCGAGCCGAGTAACATTGTGGTCACTATCATACAAAGCGCCACAGCTGATCTGGATGAGCTTAAGCCTGAGAGCCGCCTCATGCGCCGTCGTGATCTTCGCGCCGCTTTCCAGCGTAAGTACGAGGTCTCTTTCCAGTCGTTTATAAAGAGCCTTCTGCTCATCGGAGAACTCCACGTCTCGCTGCTGCACGGTGGTCGGAGGAATGTCGTTGAGTTCGCGCATCTCGAAGCGAACGGCTGGCGACAAGAGCTTGCGGGCCTCCGCGCCGGCGCCCTGCTTGGGCAGCCATTTCCACGGACCGGCCGGGTACATCACGCGGTTCTTATAGGACGTGAAGCTTTCCCCGAATGCGTTATTGACGAGTCTCGCGAGCCCGTGGGCGTCGAGAGGACCGTTGGGGGTCGGCGTGCCTGTGAGAGGCCACAGGTAAGGCTTCGGCACCAGGACCGCCCGTGCCACATGATGACGTCGGGTGTTGCCCGCACGGTAAGCGGCAGCTTCATCGACAGCAACGATGGCGATATCCGAACGGTTGGCAATGTCATGGGAGAGCCCCGAGAGCTTGACGCCGCGCTTCTCGACCTTCGCTCCGATCGACACGCCGTCGTGATTGATGATGTAGAAGTCCGCGGGCCTGGCGAGCAGCTCGCGCCGCTTCTCAGCCGATCCGTGGACGATCACGCAGGTACGCTTGCCGAGGAGGTGAGTGAAGATCGCGTCCGCCCAAACCCGCTGCATGATCGACAGTGGACAAACGATCAGAGTACGCCAGCCGGGGTTGGCCCGCATGATGAAGTCCGCGGCCCAAAGGGTCGCGAGCGTCTTCATGGTCCCCATGTCGGACAAATTAAACGAGCGGGGGTGCAGGACCATGAAATTGGCCATGGTCTTCTGGTGCTCGCGCGGGCGCAATCCGTTCTTTATGGGCCAGTC
>CAZVYV010000175.1:0-6308 GCA_964630985.1 uncultured Occallatibacter sp. | reverse complement strand
CGACGATGAGGACGTTCTTGCCTTCGATGGGCTGGTCGAGGTCCTTGATGACTTTGACGGCGCCGGAGGAGCGTTGGCCCTGGCCGTAGCTGGAGACGGCAACAAAGTCGAAGGTGGCGTCAGCCTGGATGGAGCGCGAGAGATCGACGAGGAAAAACGCGGCGCCCTTGAGCACGCCGACCATGACGAGCTTTTCGCCGTTGAGGTCACGGGTAATTTGCGCGCCCATTTCGGTGACGCGGTCGGCGATCTGCTGGCGGGAATAAAGAACGTCGAGTCCCTGGTAGGTCATGGTAGCCATGCACACAGTATCGCGCGATTTCGATTAGAAATGGCTGTGAAAAACGGGGACGGAAAAGGGAAGGGTTGGCGAGTTGGTGAGCCATGAGGATTAGCAGCGTTTACGCTGCTAAGATCGGGCCATGTTCAATTTGGGCAGACCGGCAACGCTCGGCCAATGGATTGGCCATATCCTGCTGGGCGTGATCGCGCTTTTCCTGATTTGGTGGATGATGCATTTCCTCTAGGTTGACCGGCGAAGACCAGTGGCGCACACCAAGCCACTTATTCCGTTGGTGACCAAGTCTTCATCTCTTTTGTTTGAGGTTGCAGGTAGGAATAGCTGTAGCTGGGTTCCTCGAGAACGGCGACGGGAGCGGCCTGCACAGCGTGTGTCGCAGGCGATGCAACGACGGGCGCCACGGCCGACCCGTTGAGTATTCCCGCGGGCGCCGGGCTCCATTCGCGATCTGGTTGCACGATCTCGGGCGGAGTCGAATCTCCATCGAGCACGCGGCGAAGAAGCGTGCAGCGGTAGCGGTCGAATTCATAGGCGCCCGCAGCAGGCAGCTCGCTTGCCTTGTCCCGGGCCTTGGCCCAGTCTTCGTTCGCCTGCGTCGCATTGCCGGAGATCCATTGAAGCGCAGACGAGGCCAACCAGTAATCAACCCCGAACTTCTTAGGCTTCATTGCGACCATTCGATCCCACCAGGTGCGCGCGGCGGCGGCGTCGCGAAGGACGTAGGCGTAGGCGAAGATGAAGGACGTGTGCAGATCGGCGGGCAGCTTGGTGCCAGGCTTGTTGCAGACGGCCTCCGCTTCTCTGATCGCATCTCCTGCTTCCTTCAGGAGGCCGCAATCGAGGAAGTGGCTGTACGCAAAGAGCCGCAGCAGCACTCCTTTCAAGCCGACGTTGATTGTCTCTGCCGCGGTGTCGAGATCTTCCCTGTCGAAGTCTCTCGGGCGCAGCGGCGTAACCAAGCTCGCGGAAACGACCGACATTGCCCGGTGATACGCAGCCCACGGCCCGCCACTGAGGATCTGGTACATTTGGGCGCCGTCAGAGTAACCGGTTGCGGTGCGCAGCGGGATTAGATTGGTAAAGCAATCTACGAAGTTGATGATGGCGAAGAGGGCCAGAGGATAGACATACGCGGGGACTCCGTCCGCGCTTTTGGTGAGAGCAATTGCGAGGGCGCCCGAAAGGATCCCGACGTAGAAGTTTGTCGCCGGGCCGGCGGCGATCATGGCCAACTGCTGCCAGGGCGGCTGCGTGGCGGATGTAGGCACAACCCCCGTGGCCCCGCCAATGGTCAGAAATCCTGCCAGGTTGAAATTGAACTTCCACCGGCCATCGTCGATGCGAAAGATAAATGGCCCCACGACGAACGCGCGGAGTTTCATCTTAAAGGCGATGCCAATGCCCGCATGCCCCAACTCATGGCAGAACGTTGCCACCAGGCTGACGAGGATCACTTCCACCAACCCACGATGAGCAACAGGAAGGCCCTGGGACTGAAGCCACCGATTCCAGAGGAAGAGGGAGCCGATATAGGAGGCGATGGAAAACACTGTCCCGCAGCGGTTGAGCAAGTTGCTGGTTCCATCGCCCTTGATCTTGGGGATGAGCGTCTTTCCCACGGGCAGGGTGCTCGATTTTTTACTCCACGCGACAATGGGTCCTGCAAGTCCCAGGCTGAGCAGGAACAGCATCGATACGGGGCTCAGATGCGTCGGGTGGAGAATTACGCGCGCTGCGGCTGTGCCCAAGAAGACAAGGCTGGGGACAATCACCCAGAAGCGGGCCGAGGGCATTCCCTTTTGCACGGTATACCACGCCATGGCGAAGCAAACGGCGATAAGGATCGCGGCGCAGGCGAACGCCGCGAGGGCGACAGGGGAGCGATGTGAGTTGAGCTTTTCGAGGCGCGGATTGAACGAGAACATAGCAACTGCGAGCGCACCGAAGACCAGTGCGTGCAGGCCGTAGAAGAAGCAGACGATTCGCTTGAGGATGGCCACTTGATGAGCCTCCCGTATCGTCAGAACGTAAGTCAGTCGGGGGGCAGGAACAATCACGCAAAAGTGGCCCTATCTCAAACAAAGGTGGAGGTATACGGGGTGCGTGACTGGCTCAGACCAGAGTGACGAGGAGGTTATTCCGAAACTTCGGGGTCGGGGAGATGCCCCGGGAGTGTACCTGCCGGAACACAGGGCGCAGCGCGGGGCAAACGCGAACGTTGCTGCGTCTATACTTGAAGAGTCATGCTTCCCTATATTCCGCTTCCGTTTTGGCCCCACCATTTGAACGCTTTTGGCCTGATGCTTTGGCTCGCGGCCGTTGTGGGCGCGATTATTGCCGATCAGGCGTTCAAGCGGGCGCACATCGACGCTGACGCGGTTGGAATGGTGGCCGTGGCGCTGGTGGTGGGCATCATCGGCTCCAAGGTGTGGCACGTTCTGGACACGCCGCAGGAATTCCAGGCCATTGGCTGGGGAGTTTTGTGGGATAACGCCGGATTTGCATGGTACGGCGGGTTGACGTTCGGCATCGCTTCCCTTGTCCTGATGGGCTGGCGCGCAAAGCTTGGCGTGCTGCGCACCCTGGATTTGCTTGCTCCCGCTGCGGCGACGGGGTATGGCATAGGACGAATCGGATGCTTTCTCTCTGGGGACGGGTGCTACGGGATTGCGATCACGCCGGTTCATATCTTCGGAATAACATTTCATCCTTGGGGAATGGCATTTCCGAACGGGATTGAGCCGGTGCTGGTTCCGGTTTATCCGACGCCGCTTTATGAGCTGGGAGCCGGGCTGCTGGTTGGCTGGTATCTTTGGCGGCGGTTGGGAAAAAAGCACGCGACAGGCGCGATTTTGGGGCAGTATCTGGCGCTGAGCGGGATTGCTCGTTTTCTGGTTGAATTTATCCGGCGCAACCCCAAGGTTATTTGGGGTTTATCGAACGCGCAATTGGCCAGCGCGGGGGCAGTTCTGGTGGGGATTGCACTCACCGTGTGGGTTTCGACACGGCCGGTGCGCGTGAAAGAAAAGGCTCGAGAAAAGGCGACACCTCCGGTAGAAAAGACGGCATAGGCCACTAAGAATCTCAAGCACCCACCTTTTGATCTTTCCAGCATTTCCGTTTCATCCTCAAACACAACTTCAATGATTTCCAATCAGCCGGCCACGAATGGCCAGGCTCGGCGATCTCGCGTGCGTCCCGGAGTGATTTGGCTCACGGGAAGTTGGCCACCCCTTATTAGGAAGTGATTTGCGGCACCTGTGATGACGCTCACAGCCACTCGTGTTTTCGGATAAGTAACGTCGGTCACATTGACCGGCGGATCCCCGGATTTCGGAAAGCCTCCTAAAGATTCGGGAGTCCGACGGCCTTGCAGCGCGAGCGAGGGAAGCATGGGCGGAACCATTTGGCAGTCGATGCAGCAGAAGGGCTACAGCCGCAGGGATTTCCTGCAATTCTGCACGGCAGCCGCGGCAGCGGCAGGGCTAGCGCAATCCGGCGTGGCGCAGGTTGTTTCAGCTTTCGAGAAGAAGGAAAAACCAGCCGTGATATGGATGCACTTTCAGGAGTGCACCTGCTGCAGCGAGTCGTTTATCCGGTCATCGCACCCGATTGTTGCGGATGCGCTGCTGGATGTCCTCTCGCTGAACTACACAGAGACACTGATGGCCGCGAGCGGCTTCCAGGCGGAGAAGAGCCTGAGCGACACGATCGCGAACAATAAGGGTAAATACATTGTGCTGGTGGAAGGCGCCGTGCCCACGAAGGACGGCGGCGTTTACTGCATGGTGGGCGGCAAGACCGCCGAACAGATTCTACAGACAGTGGCGGCGGATGCAGCGGCAATTGTGGCGTGGGGAAGTTGTGCGTCAAATGGCTGCGTGCAGGCGGCGAAGCCGAACCCAACTGGCGCAACGCCGATCTCGAAGCTGGTGAATAAGCCGGTCATCAATGTGCCCGGATGTCCACCGATCGCGGACGTGATGATGGGCGTGGTGACGCATCTGCTGGTGCTGGGACAGATTCCGGCGCTCGACAGCCAGGGGCGGCCCAAGGAGTTTTACGGACGGCGCGTGCATGACACCTGCTATCGCCGGCCTAACTACGACGCCGGTTTGTTTGTGGAAGCGTTCGACGATGAGAACGCGCGCAAGGGATATTGCCTGTACAAGATGGGCTGTAAAGGCCCGGTCACCTACAACGCCTGCTCGGTGGTGCGGTGGAACGAGGGCACGAGCTATCCGATCCAGTCAGGTCATCCCTGCATCGGTTGCAGCGAAGAGGGCTTCTGGGACAACGGCCCGCTCTATCAGCATCTGGCATCATTCCCCGGATTCGGCATTGAAAGCACAGCCGACACTATTGGCACCGCGGTTGGAGTAGCCACGCTGGCGGGCGTAGCGGCGCATGCGGTGGTGACCAACATACGCAAGCGCAGCGTGATTGCGGAAGTCCACACAGAAGATGAGAAGGAGAAGTAAACAGCTATGGCAACGCGTGTCGTCGTCGACCCTGTTACTCGCATTGAAGGCCACTTGCGGATTGAAGCGGTGGTGGAAAACGGCGTCATCACCGACGCGTACAGTGCCGGGACCATGGTTCGCGGCCTCGAAAAGATCTTGATGGGCCGCGATCCGCGCGATGCCTGGGCCATTACGGAGCGTGTATGCGGCGTATGCACAACGGTGCACGCGCTGGCGAGCGTGCGTTCGGTAGAAGATGCGCTGGGCGTTGCCGTGCCGCCAACGGCGGAGCTGATCCGCAACATCATGCTGACCACGCAATACGTGCAGGATCACGTGATCCACTTCTATCACCTGCACGCGTTGGATTGGGTCGACATCGTGAACGCGCTCAAGGCCGATCCGAAGAAGGCGTCGGAGTTAGCGCAGTCGTTTTCGAAGTGGGACAAAAACACGACAGCGTATTTCAGCGCAGTGCAGGACAAGATCAAGGCGTTTGCGGCGAGTGGGCTGGGGATCTTCGCAAACGGTTATTGGGGACATCCGGCGTACAAGTTGCCGCCAGAGGTGAACCTAATCGGCGTGGCGCATTATCTTGATGCGCTTGAGTGGCAGAAGGAAATCGTGAAGATTCATGCCGTGTTCGGCGGCAAGAATCCGCACCCCAACTATCTGGTCGGCGGAGCGCCGTGTTCGATCAACGTGAACGAAGTGGCGGCGATCAACATGGAGCGGCTGAACCTGGTGTCGCGGCTCATCAGCCAAGCGGACGAGTTCGTCAACGAGGTTTACATTCCCGATTTGCTGGCCGTGGCATCGTTCTACAAGGAGTGGGCGAATTACGGCGGCGGGCTACACAACTATCTCGCCTACGGCGAGTTTCCTACGAACGGCTACAGCCATCCTGAGGCATTCAAGTACGCGCGCGGCGCGATACTCAATCGCGATCTGGGCACGGTGTATCCGGTGAATCCGCGCGATTCGCAGGAGATCAAAGAATATATTGCGCACTCCTGGTACAAGTACGACGGAGGCGACAGCGTGGGGCTGCATCCGTGGGCGGGCGAAACGAATATCGCCTACAGCGGACCGAAGCCGCCGTTCGAGAGCCTGGAGGGCTACGAGAAGTACTCGTTCCTGAAGACGCCGCGATGGAAGGACAACGCGATGGAGGTGGGACCGCTGGCGAGGCTGCTGGTTTCGTACGCGTCCGGCCACGCGGATGTGAAGGAAACAGTCGGCATGGTGCTGGGCAAGCTGAACGTGCCTGTCGCGGCACTGTTCTCGACGCTGGGGAGGACGGCGGCGCGCGGCATTGATGCGGCGCTGGCCATGATCTGGCTGAAGGAGTTCTACGGCGATTTGATGGATCGCGTGAAGATCAACGAGGTGTCTACGTTTAACGGCGAGAAGTGGGATCCGAAGACCTGGCCGGCGGATTGCGAGGGCGTGGGATTGGTGGAAGCTCCGCGCGGCGCGCTGGCGCACTGGATCAAGATTCACAACGGCGCGATTGAGAACTATCAACTGGTTGTACCGACGAC
>CAZVYV010000174.1:0-6310 GCA_964630985.1 uncultured Occallatibacter sp. | reverse complement strand
CCGATCCGCGGATTCTGATTTTGGATGAAGCCACTAGTTCGCTCGATTCCGAATCTGAGGCGATGATCCAGAGCGGGCTCTCCGAGCTGATGCGGGGGCGCACTACCTTCGTCATTGCGCATCGCCTGTCGACGATTCGCCGCGCCGACCAGATTCTCGTGGTCGAAGGAGGGCGCATCGTAGAGCGCGGCAATCACAGCACGCTGTTCGCGCTGCGCGGACGGTACTACGATCTCTATACTCGCCAGCACGGCCTTGAAGCGAATCTGTTTCTTGCGCCGGGCGAGGGCGGCGAAGTGGAAGAAGCTGACGCGTAAGCTTCTGCCCCGCGACACGGATCAGAGGTTTGCAAATTCGACCTTCACGTCGACGAAGTCCTGGACCGGCTTGCCCTTCTTGGTAGCCGGCAGGAAGCGATCGTGCCAGACGGCTGCGATGGCCTTCTTATCGAGACCAAATCCGAGTCCTCGGCGCATTTGCACCGCCTTCGGGAGTCCATCGGCGCCTACAGTCACCGTTACTGTAGCCACTTGAACAATCGGATCGCGGACAAAAGGATCGGCGAAGTCGGCGTCGACAGTGTGAATGAGAACCGGCGGGGTGTAATCAGCGGGGCGATGGTGCTTGTTTTCAAAGAAGGACTCGCCCGGCGCCGGCAGGTCTCGCTCTGTGATTAAGACCTCGGGCAGCGCCTGAGCCCGGTTTGCACGGAAGACCACACGAACATCAATCCAGACAGGCACTGGCTTCCCCGCGAGCTTTCCCGGCTCGAATACCGATTGCTGCACGGCTTCAGTGGCTGCCTGGTCGTACACGTCGCCATGAGAATGAAGGAGCTGAATATGGCTTGGGGCTCCATCGGCTCCGATGACCAAGGCGACCACGGTCATCCCCCGGACGTCTTTGCCGGAGGTGTCGGCGGGATACGTAGCAGGCATCACGCTGACAAGCCGGGGCGCCGAGACTTCTGGGCCGGCGTAATAAATACCGGACTCGTCGGGCGCCTGGTTAACCGCCCAAATTGGCTTGGCGGCTGGTTGGCCATTCAGACTGGCTGAGGCGATAGAAATGAAAACGAGTATGCCGAGCTTGCCCTTGTCCATTGCATATCCTGATTTGCCGGGATGTTAGTACGGTTGTTTCCATTTTTCGCAGACAGGCAGTATTCGGTCAATGCCGGACAGAGGCGAAGGGAGCTGCACGAACTCTGGTGTGTGGTCCTGGAAGGACGGAGAACACGAAAGAACGGCCTAAAAGCCGGCGTTTCACCTGTTGACCCGCGTCCCAGAATATGAGAATCTAGAGATGGACTCAAAGCTTGGAACAGAGGATCAATATGCGAGACACGATTCCCCAAGGCACTTACAAGGTACAGGCTCTCGACCGCGCTTTTGCGGTACTCGACCTGCTTGGCGAAAGTGAGACGCCGCTTGGCCTGGCGCAGGTGGCGGCCTCGCTGCAGTTGCACAAGAGCACAGCGCACCGCTTTCTGATGGTCTTGGAGCGGCATCGCATGGTGGAGCGGACCGCGAATGGGAAATTCCGTTTGGGGCTGCGGCTGTTCGACTTCGGCAACCGGGCGATTGAGCAATACGACCTGCGCGACCGGGCGCAGCCGCATCTGCGGCGGCTGGTGACCGAGACCGAAGAGACAGCGCACCTGGCGCTGATCGAGGCGGCGCGCGTGATTTATATCGACAAGATTGAGCCTACTCGCGCGGTGCGCATGATTACGCGCATTGGCGCCAGTAATCCCGTACATTGCACTTCGGTGGGCAAGGCGATTCTGGCGTTTCTGCCGCCGGAGCGCGCCGCGGAGGTGATACGGCGGATTCGCTACGAGCGGCCTACGCACCGCACCATCTCCACGCCTGAGGCCCTGCGCACCGAGCTTGAAAAGACTCGCCGCCGGGGCTACGCGGTCGACGACGAAGAGCTTGAAGAAGGCCTGCGCTGCATCGCCGTTCCGATTCTCGATGCGCAGCGGCTTCCGGTGGCGGCTGTGAGCGTATCGGGACCGTCGTTTCGAGTGACCGCGCAAAAGCTGCCGGCCATCGCCAACCATTTATTGCAGTGCGTTCGCGGAATTTCGATGGACATGGGCTACGTGCCTTCAGGACGTGCCGCGCGGGCCGTTGTGAACGGCTGAAGCTGGCTGTTCGACGTATTCTCTTAACATGCGAAATATCTACCTGGCTCTCTGCATCCTTTGTTTGAGCGTTTCAGGGCAGGCGGTCAACCCAACCGGGATCACCATGCAGCGTGAGCCGGATGGGATGAACTTGCGCTTGTCCTCTGGCGAACTCCGAATTGAGATTCTTGGCGACGATGCTGTGCGTGTGGCTTTTTCCCAATCGCCAGATTTTTTCAGTCGCACCTCGATCGCCCGCGTTCCGTCGCCGCCGCAACACACGCCATTCCAGATCGTCGAATCGAAGGCCAGTTGCACGCTGGTTACCGATCAACTACGCGTCAGTGTCGATCGCGAGAGCGGCGCGGTTTCATTTGCGGATCGCGCGGGGCATCCACTGCTCAGCGAAGCGCCGGGCGGCCGAATGCTCGATCCCGCCACCGTAGAGGGCGAACAGACTTTTCATGTTCAGCAGAAGTGGGAAGCGGCAGACGGTGAATCGCTCTACGGGCTGGGACAGATGCAGTTGGGCACAGTCGACATCAAGGGCTACGACCTGGATTTGTGGCAGCACAATACCAACGTCGTCGTGCCTTTTCTGGTCTCGTCCAAAGGCTATGGAGTTTTCTGGGACAACACGTCGTTCACGCGCTTCGGAGATCTGCGGCCCTTCACTGCAATTCCGGCCACCAATCTTTACGACGCGGAAGGCAAAGCAGGCGGGCTCACCCTGGCTGCAGTCGATGGTGAAGCGCCGCCTGTTCAGACCGCGGACATTTCGCTGCACATGGCTTTGCAGGCCGGGGGTTGCGGCGGAGTCCCGTGCCCCCGCTTGAAGAAAGAGTCATGGACCGGCTCGATCCTCGCTCCCGCAACCGGCGAATACCAGTTCCGCGCCTATTCGAATGGCGGCATCAAGGTCTGGCTCGACGGCAAACTGGTGATGGACCACTGGAGGCAGAACTGGCTCACTTCAAACGACCAAATTCGCGTGCATCTTGAGGCCGGCCATCACTACTCAATCAGGATTGAAAACGATCCGGAGCAACAGAGCACACTTGAATTCGAATGGAAGACGCCGCCGCCCGAAGACAAAACCTCGCTGTGGTCGGAGGTCGGCGACGGCATCGACTACGACTTTGTGTATGGGCCTTCCATCGACAAGGTCATCGCCGGCTATCGAATGCTGACGGGCAAAGCGACGATGCTGCCCAACTGGGTTTTCGGGCTTTGGCAGTCGCGGCAACGCTATGAGACCGCGCAGCAGTCTCTTGACGTGGTGGCGCAGTTTCGCCAGCGCAACATTCCCTTCGACAACATCGTGCAGGATTGGCAGTACTGGCGGCCGGACGCATGGGGTTCTCACGAATTCGATCCGACGCGCTTTCCCGATCCGGACGGCTGGATCAAAGCGATTCACGCCCAACACGCGCACGTGATGATCTCCGTCTGGGGCAAATTCAATCCAAATACGGCGAACGCCAAAGAAATGCTGGCTGAAGGTTATCTGTATCTGCCAAATCTCGCGGAGCATATCAACGACTGGATCGATCAGCCCTACACGTTTTACGACGCCTTCAATCCCGGTGCGCGCAAGCTGTTCTGGTCGCAGATCGACACGCACCTCTTCTCCAAGGGTATCGACGCGTGGTGGATGGATGCCACCGAGCCGGACCTGCTGCCCTCACCACCTTCAGTCGACGGCCAACGCACGCACATGAATCCCACCTACCTGGGCACGGGTTCGCGGATGTTGAACGGCTACGCGCTCGAAAATAGCGAAGGAGTCTACACCGGGCAGCGCGAAGCCGCTCCCAACCAGCGTGTTTTCATCCTCACGCGGTCGGGCTTCGCAGGCATCCAGCGCTATTCCACTGCGATCTGGTCCGGCGACACAACGTCTACATGGACCGCGATGGGAAAGCAAATTGCAGCGGGTTTGGGCGCGAGTATCTCAGGCCTGCCCTACTGGACTATGGACACCGGTGGCTACACGATGCAAAGGAAATTTGAGCATGAGCCGATGACCGCTGCAAACCAGGAGGAATGGCGGGAGCTGAATGCCCGGTGGTTCGAGTTTTCGACCTTTACGCCACTGCTGCGCGTGCACGGCGAGTTGCGCCACCGCGAAATGTGGACCCTTGGCGAGGGCTCGCCGGCTTTCGATGCTGAATTGAAGTTCGATCGCCTGCGCTACGCTTTGTTTCCTTACATCTACTCGATGGCCGGCTGGACCACGCAACGGGACTACACGATGCTGCGTGCGCTCGTGATGGACTTTCCTGAAGATCGCACCGCGCGCGAGCTGAACGACGAATATATGTTCGGTCCGGCGCTTCTGGTTGCGCCCGTTACGAAGTACCAACAACGCAGCCGCCCCGTGTATCTCCCGAGCAGTGCGCAGTGGTACGACTACTGGAGCGGACGGCCCGCCGGTTCGGGCAGCATCGCCGCCGCCGCGCCTTACGACGAGATACCGGTCTTCGTGCGGGCGGGGTCGATCATTCCTTACCAGCCAGACATGCAGTACATCGGCGAGAAGCCCGCCGACCCCATTACGCTCTACGTCTATGCGGGAGCCAACGGGCGGTTCACTCTGTACGAGGATCAAGGCACGACCTACGATTATGAGAAGGGAGCCTTTTCCGAGATTCCGATGCAGTGGAACGACGCGTCCCGCACTCTCACCATCGGCGAACGCAGCGGCGCGTTCCCGGGAATGTTGCCGCAGCGCACCTTCCTGGTGGTCTTGGTTTCGAAGGATCACCCCGCCGGGTTCCCGTTCACCCCAGCCGGAGCCAAGGGCGTGCAATACAAAGGCGCAGCGGTCCGGATCGAGCTGAAATAGGGCGAAACTCGCGGCAATTCCGCAGGCTAAAGTCTTAAGGAAAGCGCGACACCCATGTTCAGTTCAGCAATACGGCGTTTTGCTTTTGTCGTTCTTGGTTCTCTTATCGCAGCCCTCGCCGGCTCCCATTGCGTGCGGGCGCAACAGCCGCCGCCACGCCACATCGTCGCGGACATACGCAACACCAGCGGCCCGGTGGACCGCTTTTTCGACCTGTCGGTTGGGTCCGATTATCCGGGAACACTGATTCGCGAGGACAGCCAGACACAGCTCAAGCTGGCAGTGGATGAGCTCGGCTTCCGCTACATCCGCTTTCACGCGATTTTTCACGATGTGTTGGGAACGGTGAAAGTGGAGAACGGCAAGACCGTGTATGACTGGACGAAGATCGACCAGCTCTACGACGACTTGCTTGCGCGGCACATCAAACCGTTTGTTGAACTCGGCTTTACGCCCGAGGCGCTGGCTACGTCCGAGAACAGCATTTTTTACTGGCATGGCAACACATCGCACCCCAAGCCGGAGGGTTGGCATGATCTGGTCGATGCCTTCATTCGCCATATCGAAGAGCGCTACGGGCGAGACGAGGTGCGCACCTGGTACTTCGAAGTCTGGAACGAGCCGAATCTCTCCGGCTTCTGGGAAGGCGCAGATCAAAAAGCCTATTTCGCGCTCTACGACCTGACGGCGAAGACGATCAAGGCCGTCGATCCCGCTTTGCGTGTTGGAGGCCCGTCGACGGCCGGCGCCGCGTGGATTCCTGAGTTTCTGGCGCATGTTAAGGAGAGCGGTGCTCCCATCGACTTCGTGACCACGCACACGTACGGCGTGCTCGGCGGATTTCTCGATGAAGAAGGGAAGAGCGACACCAAGCTCGATCCTTCTTCGGGAGCAATTATCGGCGATGTGCGGCGCGTTCGTGAGCAGATTTCGGCTTCTGCGTTTCCAGAGCTTCCGCTGTACTTTACCGAGTGGAGCACGAGCTACACACCGCGGGATGCGGTCCACGATTCCTACATCAGCGCGCCGTACATTCTGACCAAGCTCAAGGCGAGCCAAGGGCTTGTGCAAGGGATGAGCTACTGGACCTACAGCGATTTGTTTGAGGAACCGGGGCCACCCACGGCATCGTTTCAAGGCGGATTCGGGCTGCTGAACCGGGAAGGCATTCGCAAGCCGGCCTTCTTCGCCTACAAGTACCTTCATGCACTCGAAGGAGACAGCATTGCCGCGAGCGATCCTGAGGCCATGCTCGCAACGCAGAACGGGAACTTGACGGCCTTGATATGGGACTTTGAACAGCCAGATCAGAAGGTGAGCGATCGGCCGTT
>CAZVYV010000173.1:5203-6355 GCA_964630985.1 uncultured Occallatibacter sp. | reverse complement strand
ATATAAGTACTAATCAATTCCTTCAAGCAGCAGCCAGTTATTCTAAACTGTCATTTCCCTAAAAAGTGCACCACGATTCCGGCACTTTTGCGGAGGTTGTTCTGGTGATTGTTGCTTCCATTATCGAAGGTGGTCAGCGAGGAGTCGACTTCGACAACACGGATCGAGAAGCGTAGGCCGGCGCGCAGGTCGAGGCCTCCGCCGAAGTTGCCCGCAAACGCTGCGCCGGCGTTGGCGGCTGCGGAGTTCGATCCATGGACCAGCGTTCTGCTCAGATGCGTGAGACTAATAGGCACTTGGTCGAATGGCTGCAGCGATGAGTGGCCCAAACGCGAAAGTAGCGCCCGTCCACAGTGAAAGTGCTCAGCGTGAGGTTGTCGCCAGATGTGGAGACTGTGCCTGCATGGGCGATGCCGCCGTCTCCGACCAGGTCAGAGCGCCCTGCATCGAGCAGCGGCCGCAACTTGACCTGACAATATACGCAGAATTGCAACTCGCCCCGGCGATGAGTATGACGGGCTGGGGTCTGTTGCGCAATGAAGACGAACCCGTTGCAGCAATCCAAGACGCCTTCGCCAACCTCGGTGAGCTCGCCCCAAAGCGGCCGTCGTACTCCTGTTTATGTTCAAACATAAGAACGGGCCTCTATCATCCGGCAAGCCGGATAAACGAGGCCCGTTCAAGTTCGTCGAGCCCCTACTTGACCGTGAACTTCGCGGTCGCAGAGTTGGTCAGTGAGCCTGAGACACCGATGAACGTGATGGTGTAGGTGCCGGGTGTCGCGTTCTTGGGGAACAGGATTCCGGACAGTGCGTACGCCGTGCCATTCACCTTCACGGTTTGCGGCAGATCAGCGCATTCGGATCCGGCCGGTCCACCAGAGCAGCTCAACTTCACATTTCCGTCGAAGCCCTTTACCGAATTGAGCTCAAGAATGAACCCGCCGAGCACCCCACGGTTGACTGTTTCCGCCGGAGGAATCACTGTGATTGTGAAGTTGCTAGTAGGCGCCGGACCGGTCGAGACCACCAGGTTCACAGAGGAGCCCACCGCCACCGACGTACCCGCCAGCGGAGCCTCGCTGATCACGCTGCCCGAAGGCACTGTGCTGCTCGACCCCGTCGATACGGTCCCTACCACCAGGCCCGCACC
>CAZVYV010000173.1:0-5103 GCA_964630985.1 uncultured Occallatibacter sp. | reverse complement strand
AGCCCCACCACGTTCGGCACCAAAACCTGCGCCGGCGTGGTGATCGTGAGCGGCATCGCGGAGGATGTACTCACATCGTAGGTATCATCACCCGAGTAGCTCGCCGTGACGCTGTAGGTCCCGGCGGGCAGAGTACTGGTGCTAAAGGTCCCAGCGCCCGTCGCACCGAGAGTGATCGTCCCAAGTACGGTAGAGGGAGAGGTATCGAGATTCGTGAGAGTCACGGTCCCGGTGGGCACAGGCGTCGTCTGGATCGTCCCGGAGACCTGCACGGAGAACGTAACGCTTTGGCCGACATTTGCTGTTGACGGGGAGATCGTCAGCGCAGTCGTGTTGGCTGCGAGGACCGGAGATATCTTTCCGAAGAAGCCGCGATTGAATCCGGCGGTCGCGGTGGTGGCATAAGTGCCCGGAGTCGTGGGCATGCTGCCGCTATCATTGGTTTGGCCGGCGAAATAGATATTCCCCTCTGCATCCACACCAATTCCATTGTTGGCGATGGGGTCTTCGCTGCTGGTGGTCGCGGTAGAGGTATTCCCGAGGCGGGTTCCAAACAGAAGCGTTGATGCGTCCGGCGAGAACGCAGCAATAAACAGCTTGTTTCCGCCGAAATAGGCCTGCAACGGATTGACCGTGGGAATGTCACCGCCGCCGTCCTGCGACATGCCATACAAATAGACAAGGCCCTGTGCATCGAGCGCAACGGCATTGCCGGTGGCAGGTGCGGGGTTTGCCGAGGTCCCCCCGAAGTAGGTCGACCAGATATAGCCGGTTCCCGTGGGGTTGATCTTGCTCAGAAAGGCCGCGCTGCAGGTATTTCCTGCGTTGAAGTGGCCGCAGGTCGTCTGGTATGCGCCGGCCGTCGTGGGATAGTCGATTCTGGTCGTAGATCCCGCGACGTATACGTTATTGAAGCTGTCCGCAATCAGCCCATTGACCTGGTTCTGAACGGTATTTCCCGCCGCAGTTTCCGTGCCGCCGATGTAGGTGGAGTAGGCCAGCGAAGCAGAGCCCGACTGGGTGGTATCGAACGCGCTCAGGAACGCAGTGTATCCAATGCAGTCGCCGTTGTCGGGCGTATTCCCGACGCAGTTTGGCTTAACGGCACCCAATGTTGTCGGGAATTCCGAAGTCAGCGTGATGCCGCCAATGTAAGCCAGTCCATTTTGCCCGACGGCAAGAGCCAGCGGCTGGGTATACCCAAAGAACGTGTTGGTGGTAATTCCTCCCATCAAGGTGGAGTACAGGAGCGTATGTCCATCCGCGCTCAACTTGGAGAGCGTGGCGGACTGAACACCGACGCCGGACGACTGATACGCGCTCGATGTCACCGGGAACGCAATCGCTCCGGCAGAAGGGTAGACGTCATTGGCCGGCTCGGCGTTCTGGAGATAGCTGGCGAAGTAGATATTGTTGGAGCTGTCGAGTGCGAGCGCAACAGGGTAGGTCGGAATGGTGCCGCCGAAGAACGTGCTGTAGAGCAAAGTCGAGCCGGTTGGATCCAGCTTGGCGATAAACAGAGTCGGACCCTGGTAAACAAACTCGGTCCCGCCGCCGGCGAAGTTGCCGTCGCAGCTCGCGAACGCACTTCCGGTCGGGACGCCAAGAAGGGTGGTGGCATAGACAGGCTGACAAAGTGTCTGAATTGCGTCTCCCGTAATCGGAAAGTCGTTCGAACTGGTCATGCCAAGAATGTAGGCATCTCCCGAGGTATCGGCGGCGACGGCATCGCCGTACTCCTGACCGCTGAGTCCATGCAGGTAGGTCGAGTAGATCAGCTCTGTGCCGTCGGCGCTGATCTTGGTCACGAAGCCGGAGCTGGCGCTGCTCGGCCCGCAGCGATGATAGTTGGCGTTAAAGATGGCGGAGGAGTTCGTGCAGATCGGCTGGAGAGCGTCCGCGGTTGTCGGGAACGTAAGGTCGTTCGTGATGCCCGTGAGGATAATCTCTCCGGCCACATCCACCGCCATGCCGTTCGGGACAGACTGCTGGTTGCCCGTACCAAGCGTGCCGAGAAACAGCAGTGTCGGATCGATGGTCAGTTCGCGGCTGTGGTCATAGGCTCCCAGCTTGAAGCTGACCTGATGGTTGTCGGCGACAACGAAGCTGCCATCCACTGGCTGGCGGACGCCATCCTTCCACTGATAGATCACCGGCTTGTCGAAGCGAACTTCTGGACCACCTTCGACCGGCAGTACCAGATCGCCATTGGCTGCCAGGGTCGGCTTGGCGCCATCGAAGCGCAGCCGAATCGCCGACGCATCTGCACCGGGGGAGACGACGAAGTCGTACTCTAGCTCTCCGCGATGTCCGTAATACTTCAGATCCACGCCTGGATACACGCCCTGCATGTGCACCTTGGCGTACATCGGCACGTCGCGCTGCCACTTGGTTGGATCATTTCCGGTAAAGTAGTTCGCCTTGCCTTGCTCAGGCTCTTCGCCACCCTCGCGCTCCGCCGCCTTCGCGCCCAGCAAATTCATCCGCAGCGCTGAGCTGTTGATCGTCAGCGGCTCGCCGGGCTTTGCTGCAGGCAGGATCGCATTCAACTGCAGCACGGCATCCGGACCGGTAAGGTAGAGCGTGTACTCAGGTCCGCGCGCAAGCCACTGCACTTCCTTGGCGGTTTGCCCGAGATTCGGCTCAAAACTCAGCGGCAGCTTGCCGTAACTTACCGACACGCGTTTCGAGGCCTTGGAAGCCGGGGAATCTGGTTTCGCAGCAGACGATGCCCTGCCTGGGAGCAGGCAGATCAAAGACAAGGCAATTCCAATCGCAGAAAGCGTGGCGTGGTGATGCAAGGGGCGGATCATGGCTGGACGACCTCCTGAGTTCATGGGCCAACCGATGCGACGTTCCGTCGGAGTCCTGTTGCAGCGTCTCGATCGGGGAAAGTGGCTCCGCGCGGAACGACAACATGGTTTACGCCGAAACGGTTGTGGCCCGAACTGGTTTCTCATTCTCGTTGAATCTGTTCGAGATGCAAGCGCCATGATGCGCCAAGCCGGGCCATTAGAGGTCTAACCGGTGAGGGAAACTCACTGGACGCCCTGCCAGGGCCAAAGTATGATCCTGCATATACGGTCAACTCCAAGGTCGGGGCCCCGGGAACGGTTGCCATGGCTTCCTCTCGCAGTGAAAACTCGAGGCTGGAGAAGACGCTTGTCTCCTGGAAAGAGATTGCCGTCTATCTCAATCGTGCCGAGCGCACCGTCAAGCGCTGGGAGCGAGAGCGCGGACTGCCTGTGCATCGCGTGCCTGGCGGAGAGCGCGGAGGCGTTTTTGCGTATCCGGACGAACTGGCGGAATGGCTCAAGGGCAAATCCGGGGATTTGGAAGCCGACGACTCCCTTTCCAGCGACGCAGATTCCGATCATGCCGCCGATCCAGCCACGCAGTTGAGGGTTGCTCCGGCAGGAGCCGTGCCGGCGCCTTCATCCGCCGGCCATTGGTGGACCCTTAGCCCGGCACGAGTTGTGGCGTGGCTCCTGCCTTTGGCCTTCACCGCGGCCCTCATCATCTATCTTTGGGCCAGCCACGCCGGTTCGCGAGTCACTGCGGTCGGCGATCGTGAACCTTCGAATGCCAGTGCCTTGGATCTCGCACCCGATTCTGTCGCGGTTTTGCCCTTCACCAATGCAGGCAGGGGCCTGGGCTCCGACTACCTCAGCGACGGCATCACCGAGTCTTTGATCGGCAACCTTGCCCATATTCCGCAGCTCAAAGTCCGTTCGCGAGATGCGGTCTTTCGCCTCAAGGGTCAGGACCTTGGGGTGCAGGAAGCGGGAAGCGAGCTGGGCGTGTCGGAGGTGGTCAGCGGGCGCCTCACCGTGCTGGGAGGCAACATTGGAGTTGGCGTCGAACTCACCGATGTTCGCGACAATACCGAACTCTGGGGAAAACGCTACAACGGCAAAATCTCCGGTCTCATTCAACTTCAGGGGCAAATCGCCGGCGACATCGCGGAACAGTTGCGCTCCACTCTCAGTACCGCCGACAAACAGTTGGTCACCCGGCAAGGCACGCAGAACGTGGAAGCCTACGATTTGTATTTAAAAGGGCGTTACGCGTGGAACCTGAGGGACCGCGCCCATCTGGAAGCTGCCATCTCCTATTTCAATGATGCCATCGCCAAAGATCCTGATTATGCCCTGGCATATTCCGGCCTCGCTGACGTGTATTCCGTGCTTCCTTTTTTTGGCGCCAACCCCACCGAGGATTTCCCAAAATCCAGCAACGCAGCCCGCAAAGCGCTTCAGCTTGATTCCACCCTGGCTCATCCTCACGCCATTCTGGGCAGCGTCGAGATGGAATTCGACTGGGATTTCGCCGGTGGCGAAGACGAATTCAAGAAGGCCATTGCACTCGACCCCAACGATGCCACCGCGCACCAATGGCTCGCCGAAAACCTCGGAATGCTCGGGGGCAGAGATCAGGAAGCTCTCAAGGAAATCGATCAGGCCCATCTGCTCGATCCCACGTCGCTCATCATACGTCGCGTAAAGGGCAGCGTACTTGTTGCCGCGCGCCGCTACGACGACGCCATCACGGTTTGCCGGCAGTTACTGGATGAGAACCCAACCTACAACCTGGCCCATGACTGTCTGGGCTTTGCGTACTGGGGAAAACGCATGTATCCCCAGGTCGTGGAGCAATGGAAGACCTATCACCAAAACACGCACAATAAGGAAGACGCAGAGTTTGGCGATGCCCTGGAACGTGGATTCCGGTCCGCCGGTTGGCATGGCGCGCTCGTCGAAGCCATCAAAATCAGACTGAACCAGCGCCAGACCGGTTATGCATCCCCGTGCGAGATCGCCCGTTTTTATGCCGACCTCGGCGATAGGGAAAAAGCATTCGAGTGGCTGAACACGGCTTATCGCGAGCATGATTTCGTCCTCAGGGAGTTGAACACCGCTTTTGAGATGGACAATATCCGCTCCGACCCCCGCTATGCTGAACTGGTTCGCAAAGTCGGTCTGCCAAAATTGCAGTGACCGTTGGCCGCTGTCGCAGTTCGGCAAAGATCCAAGACACGACAAAAGGGTTTTAAGGTCTGATCCGATCAATCAAGCCTGATCCGGAGATGCGCAGATCGGGGAA
>CAZVYV010000172.1:0-6370 GCA_964630985.1 uncultured Occallatibacter sp. | reverse complement strand
GACGCTGCGGCCAGAGAGATGGATGCAGACGTCGGCGCCCTCGAGCGTCTCAACCCAGGGGCCGAGCTCGGTTCCATTCCAATACACCGTTTGCCAGGTCGCAGCGTAGGGGCCGCGGGTGAGGACTGTGACGTGATGGCCGCGCTCCTGAAAGAAGCGCGCCAACATACGGCCCACCTGACCGCTTCCGCCGGGAAGGACGATGCGCAAGGGACGAGCCGCGAGTATGGCAGAGTTGCCCATGCCAACAGCCTAACGCGCTGACGTGCATTTGAAGCGCTTACTGCCGGGGAGGGAGCGGGTAGGCCTGGGCGAAGCGGCGATCGCGATGAATGCGAACCTCGTGGACGATGACATAGACGATGAAGAAGATGATGAGCAGCGGGCCAAAAAGGATCCACGGCGAAAACACGACGTGGTCTTTGCCGACGGAGACGCTGGCCGGAGTGTGCACCGTGCCGAACATGGCGACCATGTCCTGATTCACCCTGACGTTTTCGCCGAGCCGAATGGAGCCGAAGAACGAGACGAGGTCGCCACCGATGGCGGAGTTATCGGCCGCAGTGACGCTGCCGAAGAAGTTGACGACATCCTGGTGCGCTTGGCCATCGAGGCGCACGTTGCCGAAGAAGACGACAATATCGCCTCTCACGTCGCCGTGGGCATCGACGTTGCAGAAGAAACAGACGGCGTCGTTGACGGGGGCGTCGGGGGTGACTTCGATGTTGTTGAAGAACTGAACCGCGTCGTCCTCCGCGCGTGCAGGGCAAGCGGCAAGCGCCAGGGCGGCGCCGAATAGACCAAGGGCGAGAAATCTTTTCTGCATAGGTGTGCGATCCTCGCTACAAGCCACTATACGCTGAGGGGAACGTGAAAGTTCCCGCAGAATCTGGGAGGTCTAAGTTGCTTTTTTTGAAATATTTACGCCCAAGGCCTCTGTCCACTCCGTTGCGGACGATACGAGGACATCGGGGGGACCGTCCATCAAATTCTGCGGGCCGAAGCCGAAAGCACAACCAACGGACCAGGCTCCGGCATTGCGAGCGGTCTCAACGTCGACTTTACTGTCACCGATCATTACGGTTTGCTCCGGCGTTGCGCCGGTCTCTTCCATGAGCGAGCGGAGGCCAAGCGGGTCGGGTTTCTTGAGGGGGAAGCTGTCGCCGCCGTAGATGTGAAGGAAGTAGCCGGCAAGGCCCAGCCCCTCGCAAATGCCGCGCGCCGGACGCACAGGCTTGTTGGTGAGGACGGCCATGGTTCTCTGCGGCCCACCGGGCGTGTCGTGCAGCTCATGCAGGGCCTTTAGCGCGTCGAGAACGCCCTCGTAGGCGTAGGTGAAATCCAACTTGTGCTCGCGGTAGTACTGCAGAAAGAACGCGTAGGCCCTGGCGAAGAGGTCCTCATTCACATCGCCGATGGCGATGCTTGCAGCCATGGCCAGCGAACGGCGCATGAGCATGGGCGCGCCGTTGCCGACGAAGCCGGCGATGGCGGGATCGGGCAGATGGACGAGATTGAATTCGCGCAGAGTTGCATTCACGCTGTTGCACAAGTCTTGAGCAGAATCGATCAGCGTGCCGTCCAGGTCAAAGACGAGCAACCTGAGACGCTCGACGGGAATAGGGCGAAAGATGCGAATCATCCTGCTTTCAGTCTAAAGGCCCATGCAGGGAGCGTTGTTTACACTGAGCAAGCAACGCATTAGAAGGGAGGTCGGAAGGTTGAACCAATTCAGGACGATTTTTGTGGCGCCGTTGATTCTGGCGATGGGGCTGAGTTCCCTTCCCGCGCAGAAAGCGCCCGGTCTGCAATTCAGCAGCGATCCGGCAGCGGAGCGCATTCCCAATCTCGGCGCTCTCAAGACGGAGCTCGAGGAGTACCACGATTGCACGTGCAAATGCGGGTGCTATGCGCACGACCTGGACGCACAGGCAGATCGCGCGATCGCGTTTCTGCGCCAGCGAGCGGCGCATCGCCGGCCGAACGAGAAACTGGCTCTGATTCTGGACATCGACGATACGACACTGTCGACATACGCGGAGATGCTGGGCGCGGACTTCGCCTATAACAAGCCTGCATTCGACCAATGGCTCGATATGGCGCAAGCGCCGGCAATCCCCGGCACGCTACGGCTCTACAAGGAAGCGCAGCGATTGGGAGTGAGCATCATCTTTCTTACCGGTCGGGACGAAACGCAGCGCGCGGCAACGGAACGGAATTTGCGGGCGCAGGGATTCGACAACTGGAAGCTGCTTTTGATGCGTCCAGATCACGGCTCGCAAACCATCGGCGCCTTCAAGGCGGCAGCTCGCGGGCAGATCGCAGGTGCGGGTTATGCGCTGGCGCTGAATGTGGGCGACCAGTGGAGCGACCTGAAAGGCAAACCGGAGGCGGAGTATTCAGTGAAGTATCCCGACCCGTACTACTTCATTCCGTAGATTCACGTTAGTGAACGCGAATGCTGCCGGAGCCGGTGCTTATGTGCACTTCAGGGCCGCCGCCGCCTATGGCGCCTTTCACGTGGTGACGGTCCATCGTCCCATGCGATACGATGTCGCGGTCGCTGTGAATGCCGCCTGATCCGGTCGAGGCGTCCAAGGTCAGCCCCGCGTTGTTTGTCCAAAGCTCGACGCTTCCGGAGCCCGTGTGAATGCGCCATGGAGCAGAAGGAGTGCCATCAATCTTGATACTGCCCGATCCGGTGCCGGCTTGCAGGCCGCCGTGCAGGTTCTTCAGTTCAATCGACCCTGAGCCGGTACTGGCTTTCACGTCGCCGGAGCCGATCTGCTCAATGTAGATGTTCCCCGAGCCGGTGCCGACGGTGAATCCGTCTTTGAGTCCGGTGGCATGAATCGATCCCGAGCCGGTGCCCAATTTCGCATTCGCGCCGACGCCGTCGTCGGTCACACTTCCAGAGCCTGACCCGGCATCGAGATAGGCGTCGGGCGGAGCCTGAATCTCATAATCGATGCTGATATTGCCGAGATTGCGGTGATCTCCTCCGATGCGGACGATGTTGCCTGTCTGCTGGATGGGAGGATGCGCCACGACCTGCTGCACCGTATCGTCGCTCGCACCCCAGCCCGACTTGACGCGCGCGAAGATGTGGACGTGTCCCGCAGGACCGCTCGTGAGATGGATGTATCCCGAGCCGGTGGCGACTGTCAGATCGAGTCGACCGGTAACGGTCATGTCGCGCTCAAATGTCGCTTCGTTGGCGCGCGCTGGAACTGTTGCAACGGCCGCCATCGCCACCAATAGGGTAAATGTTGCACAAAAATGCCTCATTGCGATCCTCATTTTGACTCCTGAATCTTCTACGTGCCGTTCGGCCCTCTGGTTCCATGAAAAGACCTGGTTCAGAACGGCTCTCCGGCTTGCTGCTTACCTTCCAATGCTATTCTCACTGCGAGATGCACGAGCTCTTGCTTATCAAACCGGTCGCAGTGGCCATGCTGATTTTGGCCAACGCCTACTTTGTTGCGGTTGAATTCGCGCTGGTTTCCATTCGCGAATCGCGCGTGGAGCAAATGCTGGCGGCGCGGGTGCCGGGCGCGCGAGCGGTGCGAAGTCTGCAGCGCAACCTTGACGATCTGCTCCCCGCGGTGCAGCTTGGGGTGACGCTTTGCTCGTTGGCGCTTGGCTGGCTGGGCGAGCCGCTGGTGGCGCAAACGCTTGCGGGGTGGATGGGCGCGCTGCCCGATGCGCGTGTCTGGGGCCACGTGGCGGCCGTGGCCCTCGGATTCGCAATTATTACCTACTTTCACGTGGTGGCTGGTGAACTGGTGCCCAAAGCGCTGGCCCTGCGCCGGGCAGATGCGCTGGCAGTAGCTGTGGCGCCGCCCATGCTGGTGTTTATGGCCTTCGCTCGCCCCGCGGTACGCTTGCTCAGCCGCTCGGCTGCGGTTGTTTTGCGCGCCTTCGATATTCCGGCCGGCGAGCGCGCCGCGAGCATTCACTCCGCCGAGGAGCTGAAGCTGATTGCGACCGCGGCAAGGCGGCTGGGCCTGCTACCCGAGTTTCAGGAAACGCTTGTGCATCGCGCTCTGGAGCTCGGCGACGTGCAGGTGCGCGAGATCATGACTCCGCGGCAGAGGATTTTTTCTCTGCCATCGAACATGCTCCTTGAAGATGCCTGCATGCGCGTCTTTGGCCGCAGCCACTCGCGCATTCCTGTTTACGACGAAGCTCGCGGACCGGAGTACATCGTCGGAGCGGTTTATGCGCGGGACCTGGCGCGGCTGTTTTATCTTCGGGCGTCGAAAGACGCGCCTGAGGGCGAGGTCCGCCTGAGCCAGATCATGCACGAAGTGCTGGTGGTGCCGGAGTCGAAATCGGCGCTGGACCTGCTGAGAGACTTTAAGCAGAACCGGCGGCACTTGGCCATTGCCGTGGACGAATATGGATCGACGGTTGGCTTGGTGACTGCCGAAGACGCAATCGAGCAGCTTGCGGGCGAGCTGGAGGACGAGTTCGATTCGTCGTCGCAGCAAGTGCTGAGCAGCGCCGGCGGGACGGTGGTCATGGACGGCAGCGTGAATCTGCGCGACCTGGAAACGCAGATGCACTGGAGCCTGCCGCGCGACGGCGGCGTGGAAACCCTTGCGGGATTCGTGCTGGCGCGCCTCGGGCACATTCCCAATGTGGGAGAGACCGTGGAGTATGAAGACCGTCGGCTCACCGTTGTGGAGATGGACGCGAGGCGCATCGCGAAGATTCGCGTGGAAACTGTGCAGCCGAGCGCCCCGGCATCGGAATAGCCTTTCCCGAAGCGACCTTTGGATCCCATTCCCGCGCGTACATCATCCATTAACCTTCCGTTTGCGCACAAACAGGCCTGCATGGACGAAAATGGAATTGAATGAATCCAGCAGACAAGAAGAAAAAACGTTTGGCACCTACAGAAACTGAAGTTCAGCAATGGACCGCGGAGGAGTTTGAGCGGCTGGTGTTTGAGTGCAAGCCCAAGGTTGCGGTGTTCGATTGCGATGGAACGCTTTGGGGAGGCGATGCCGGGTACGGATTCATGGCATGGTCGCTGGAACAGGGGTTGGTTTCGCGGTCGACGAACGACTGGATCGACTCGCGCTATCGCGCCTACCGTGCGGGAGTTGTGAGCGAAGCAGCGATGTGCGGCGAGATGGTGCAGATGTATGCCGGATTGCGCGAGAGCGAATTGGAGGCGGCCGCAGCGCGTTACGTTGAAGAGTTTGTGCGAGCGCGCGTGTTTGCCGAGATGGCCGCGTTGGTCAAGAAGATTCAGGAGGCCGGGATCGGGATATGGGCGGTGAGCTCGACGAATCGCTGGGTGATCGCGGAAGGACTGCGCGATTTTGGCATTCCGAAGGAGCGGATTCTGGCGGCGGAAGTGCGCGTCAAGGAAGGCATCATCACCAGCGAGATTGTCGATGTGCCGACAGACGAAGCGAAGGCAGCGGCGCTCAAGCGCGTGGGCTTGCCGGCGCCCGATGCTGTATTCGGCAACTCGATTCACGACCTGGCGATGCTGGAAATGGCGCGATGCCCGTTTCCGGTGAATCCTTCGCCGGCCTTGCTGGAGGCTGCGGCGAAGAAGGGCTGGGGCTACTTCAAGCCGGGGGCTGCCGAGGGCATCGAAGCGGCAGTCGGCGGAGAATAAAGCCGAGAGTTGGTGGCCAGCCGACATTCGGGATATGACTGCCGATGGCCAGGCTTGTAGCCTGTAAATGGATACAATCCTTAGACAATTCGCTCTTTTGTGTCATATACACTGGAATGCGTGAATGACAGCCAGACCTTGCCTAAGGGACATGCTCCCCTTCCCGCGCTGCGTTTTGTGGCAGCGGCGCTGATCGTGCGCGATCGCGAAGTGCTGATCGGGCAGCGGCGAGCGGATCAGCCGATGGCGTCGCTATGGGAGTTTCCCGGCGGAAAGATCGAGCCGGGCGAGAGCGCGCAGGAAGCGCTGGCGCGCGAGCTGGTGGAAGAGCTGGGCATTCGCGCCGAAGTTGGCCCGGCGGTGACGCGCATTCGCCACAATTATCGCGGTGGCGGCGCGGTGGATCTGCAGTTCTTCGCGGTACGAGAGTTTACCGGCGACATCGACAACCAGATCTATCAGCAGGTGCGCTGGGTGAAGCTCGAAGAATTGACCGACTACAAATTCCTCGCGGCGGATCGCGGGCTGATCAAGGATTTAGCGGCTGGAAAGCTGCTGTAGCCACCTGCGGTGGGGCAGCCGCCTTCGGCACGGTGATTTGTAAGAAAGGGATTTCTCCGCGACGAAACCTCTAAGCGACAAACGGGCCAACCAAAGCGACCGCCATCTATTTCGAATACATACGTACCCATCCGACCCGTTTCAATGGCCGGGAATCATGCCCCACAGCAT
>CAZVYV010000171.1:0-6477 GCA_964630985.1 uncultured Occallatibacter sp. | reverse complement strand
TTCATGGATCGCGTGCCGTTTTATGGAGCGGTGACGGCCTGCATCGACAACGCGCTACTGGAGGGAATTCTGCCGCGCGTGCGCCGCCGCGTGTTCACTTATGGAGTGGCCGCTGAGGCCGACTACCGGTTGGAGCTTTTGGACTCAGCAAGATCGCCGAGCTTCGAGTCGGGTCAAGGGAATTCGGTACAGGGAACCGGCTTCTCGCGTTTTCAGGTGCACACCGCCGCCGGTCCAATGGGTCCATTCGAGCTACATGTACCTGGGCGGCATAACATTCTGAATGCGACGGCGGCCGTCGCCATCGGGCGGCAACTCGAAATGTCGCCAGGCAAGATTGCCGAGGGGCTGGCGAATTTTCGCGGTGTCGACCGGCGCTTTCAAAAGCGCGGCGCAGCCTGCGGCGTCACAGTGATCGACGATTACGGACACCATCCGACCGAGATTCGCGCCACCCTCAGCGCAGCGCGCGAATGTTCTCGCGGGCGCATTCACGTTGTCTTCCAGCCTCACAGGTTCTCCCGAACCCTTGACCTTTTGGAGGAGTTCGGTGGCGCGTTTGCAGACGCCGACACGGTGATCGTCCTGCCGATCTACGCGGCCAGCGAGGATCCGATTCCCGGAGTCACCGCTGAAGGCCTCGCGGAACGCATTCAGGGTCCGCGAGTCGAGTTTACGCCGGAGTTCGCGACCGCTGTGAGCCTTGTGGCTGCGAACGCACGAGACGGCGACCTGATCCTGACGCTCGGTGCGGGCAGCGTAAGCCAACTCGCGCCGCAAATCCTCGCCGCGCTGGAAGCTGCCGCGCGCTGATCTGATTCTCTAGCCCCCAACTACTCATCTCTGTTTCTGCTCCCTTTCTCTCGCCGCCACGATTCTCGAACGCGGTGCTAAAATCAGGCCCGCAAGCGCGCGTGCGTTTGAGGAGAGACGAGAAAATGACGGCAAGTTCACGAAGGGGATTCTTGAAGATCGCGTCGGCAACAGCGGCAGCGTCGGCTGTATTGAAAAGGATTCCGGCCTGGGCCGATACTCCGCAGGCTTCAGGGCCGGTGCAGGTTTGGAGCACCTTCCGCGATCGGCGGCATACGCCTGGCGATCCCCTTGCGTGGAAGCCCGCGGTCCAGGTTGCCCCAGACGCGATTGCGCTCGATCCGTCGGTCACGCGGCAGGAGATTCTTGGCTTTGGCGCGGCACTCACCGACGCATCGTGCTATCTGCTGAGCCAAATTCACGACGACGATCGGACGGCTTTGATGCATGAACTGTTCGATCCCGGCGAGATGGCGCTGAATGTCTGCCGCACCTGCATTGGCTCGAGCGACTATTCGCGGTCGATGTACAGCTTCGACGACAGCGACGAGGACGACCCCGAACTCACGAAATTTTCCATCGATCACGATAAGGCATACATCCTTCCCATTCTCCGCGATGCGCGCAAGCTGAATCGGGATCTGTTCCTTTTCTCCTCGCCGTGGAGTCCGCCAGGATGGATGAAATTCAACCGCTCCATGCTGGGCGGGACGATACGCAAAAGTTCTCTCGAACCGTACTCGCGATACATGCTCAAATTCCTCGACGCGTACAAGGCCGAAGGCGTGATCATCGACGCGATCACGATGCAGAACGAGGTCGACACCACCGTTGATGGCCGGTATCCCGCATGCCAGTGGTCGCAAGAGGATGAAATTCTGTTTGTGCGGAAATTTCTCGGTCCTCTGATGCGCAGCGCGGGCTCGACAACCAAAATCTGGATTCTCGATCACAACTTCAACCTGTGGGGACGCGCCATTGGCGAGCTGAGCAATCAGGCGGCCTATCAGTTCATCGACGGTGTTGCCTGGCACGGTTACGCGGGCGATGCCACGGGAATGTCCAAGGTGCACGACGCATTTCCGCAGAAGAGCGCGTACTTTACCGAAGGCGGACCGCTGCGTGATCCCGATTCGGCCCGCATGCTGGGCGCAAACCCGCAGTTAGGGTGGGCGCATTGGGCGGAGTGGGCCAACGGCGTTTTCAGAAACTGGGCGCGTTCCCTCACCGTGTGGAATCTGGCGCTCGACGAGAATGGAACCCCATACATCGGCCACCCGGACCCAGATGACCCTCCGATCGGTCCATCGACCGGCATCATCACGATTGAGAGCGGCACGCACAAGATCACGCGCAACGCGCGGTTCTGGGCGATTGCGCATTACTCGAAACACGTGCGGCGAGGGGCCATGGTCTTCCGCACCGATGGAGTAGCCGAGGGCGCGGCGCAACCTTCCTCGGGCGGCGTCAGCCACGTGGGATTCCGCAACCCGGATGGAGGCATGGTGGTTGTGCTCACCAACAGCGGCGAAGAAAAGCAGATCCAGTTGGTTCTCGGTTCGAGCGCTCTCGAAGTCGAGCTGCCTGCGGACTCCGTGCAGACGTTGCAGTGGTCCTGACGGGGCGGCGATCTCCGGACCCATGATATGACGACATCCGCAACTCCTCCCTTGCTCCTCCGCCTCTTGGCTTTCGTGTGCCTCGTTTTCCACTTCCACCCGTAACCCCACGGATACCCCCGCTCATCTCACTGAAAACTCACAACTCAGCGCGGGCTATAGTGAAATCTGGCGACTCTCACGACCCGCTCAGCCGTGACGAATCAAGGAAATAACACAAACCGGCCCACTTTGTGGGAGGACGACCCGCCCGCCGAGATTCGATCGCGGCGCACGCGGGACGACTCTCCCCTGGAAGGACGTTTCCGCCCCGGCGCGGCCGGCGGGCGAGGGCCGGGCATGCCGCTGGAGTTCGACGACCTCGACGGGGACAGCAATCTGCGGCCGGCCCCCGATCGCTTCAGAAGTGATCGCTTCGGAAATGATCGCTTCGGAAAATCCAAGCGTCCATGGTGGCGACCGGCTGGCACGGTGGGCCGGGTGTTTCTTTCTGCTGGCGCGCTCGTGGTGGTCTGCGCGTTCACGACTGCGGTTGCAATGATTCGCCACACGCTCGAACGCGATCCGCGATTCCGCATCGCGGGCAGCGAAGACATTCAGGCCACCGGGCTCACCGAAGTAAGCCGCGCGGAGATGATGCCTGTCTTCGGCGAAGATATGGGCCGCAACATTTTCTTCGTTCCCATCGATGCGCGGCGCAAGCAGCTTGAGCAGATTCCGTGGGTTGAGCGGGCCACGGTGATGCGTGTGCTGCCCGATCAGATTCGCGTAGCCGTGACAGAGCGGCAGCCGGTTGCTTTCACGCGCCATCGCGAGGAAATCGGGCTTGTCGATGCCAACGGCGTTCTGCTGAACATGGCGCCGGAAACCATGGCCAAGCATCATTACTCGTTTCCAGTTTTGACGGGCATCGATGCAGGGGACCCGGCCGACTCGCGCAAAGAGCGGATGGATGTGTACATGCGCATGATGGCCGAACTCGACGCGGACGGCAAGCACAACTCGGAGCAGATTTCGGAGATCGACCTCACCGATCCTGAAGACGCGCGCGTGCTGATGCCGGAGCAGGGCGCAGACATTCTGGCGCACTTTGGCGAAGATCATTTCCTCGAGCGCTACGCGCGCTTTCAGTCGCATATCGCGGAGTGGCGCCAGCAGTATCCGCACCTCGCGGCGGTTGATCTGCGCTACGACAATCAGGTCGTGCTGGAGATGGCCTCCGGCAAGGAGACCGCGGAGAACGCGAGCGGCGATTCAGGTGCAGCGGCAGCGCAGCCCAACTCGCCTGCCGCCTCATCCGCGCCGCCAGCCGCCAAGCCGACAGCGAAAAACTCGCCCGCGAGGAGCTCGGTTGCGAAAAACTCCGCGACGAAAAAGATCAAGCCTGCCCCAAACAAAAAGCATGTAGCTCCGCCAAAGCGAGTGGATGCCGCTGGGAACACACCGAAGCGGACGACTCTTGAAAAGACACAGAGGCGCGCTTCGACAACCCGTCCGGCCGTGACCACGTCGGGAAGCCCTTCGCGCTCCCCGCGGACGTCGCCAGCGGCCGTGGCACAGGGCGGGTGAGCAATGGGCCAAAAGCAGGACAACCTGATTGTGGTGCTCGACATCGGCAGCGCGTGGACGCGCGTTCTGGCCGCCGATGTGAACGAGAACGTGTTGCGCTATCGCGGGCACGGCGTAACGGCGTCAGCGGGTATGCGCAAGGGGTTGATCGCGGAGCTTGCGCCGGCGGCGAAGGTCGTTCGCGCTACCAATGAGCAAGCTGAACGCGTAGCACGCGCCAACATTGACGAGTGCGTGGTGGGCGTGGGCGGGCCGCACATTCGCGGCGTAAATACCAACGGCGGATTCCAGTTGAGCCGCGGCATGCGCGAGATTACGGGCGAGGATGTCCGCTCGGCCATTGGCCGCGCCCGAGCCATCGAACTGCCCGCAGACCGCGAAATTCTTCACCTGCTGCCGCGACAATTCATCCTTGATGAGCAGGCCGGCATTTTCGATCCCGTCGGCATGGTGGGCGCGCGGCTTGAAGTTGAGTTGCACATCGCCACCTGCGGCGGAAGCGCACTGCAAAGCACGGTCACCTGCGCCAACCGCGCGGGGCTTGAAGTATCGGAAGCGGTGCTCGAGTCGCTCGCTGCCGCGGAGTGCACGCTCTCAGCCGACGAGCGCGAGCTGGGCGTATGCGTCATGGATATTGGCGCGCACTCCACCGATCTCGCCGTCTTCTTTGAAGGCGCAGTGGCTTACACGGCGTCGGTCGCCATCGGCGGAGCTCACTTTACTAACGATCTCGCCATTGGATTGCAATTGCCGGTGGCACAGGCCGAAGAGCTCAAGCGGCAATATGGCAATGCAGTCGTCACGGCGGTTCCACAACTGGCGGAGGTGGAGATCACGACGCCGCAGGGCGCTCCGGCCACCCTGCCCTTGCGCACCATGGCCGAAATTCTGGAGCCGCGCGCGCGCGAGCTCATGTACTACTTAAAAGAAAGTCTGCGCTACGGCGGCGTGGCGGATGCGCTGGGCGCCGGTTGCGTGCTCACCGGCGGAGGGTCCATGTTGCCCGGCATGCTCGACGTTGCTGAGAGCCAGTTGCGCGTGCCGGCACGAGCGGGAATGCCGGTACGGTTGTCGCACATGCCGCAGGAATTGAATCATCCGGCCTGGGCCGTGGGTATTGGCATGGTTCTCTATGCGCATCGAACGCGAACGACGCGCGCGGCCGAAGACAACAACAGCAGTTTGCGCGACAGGCTGCGCGCCATGTTCGCAGCGAGTTTCTAAATACAGGGAGCAAGGGCACGAGGAACTGGAAAAAACGGCGACGGAGCGAGGTCAATCACGATGAAGAAACAGATAAAAATCGAGGAGAGCGTGGCCCGAATGGAACATTCAATTAACGAAGCCCCGGAGACGCGCAGTGAAGCCGGCGAAATGCGCATTCAATTTCACGACGAAGTTGTGCGTGGAGCCCGCATTAAAGTGATCGGAGTGGGCGGAGGCGGCTCAAACGCCGTCAACCGCATGATCCAGGCCCGCATGGAAGGCGTGGAGTTTATCGCCGCCAATACCGATGTGCAGGCGCTCAAGCTGTCTGAGGCTCCCGTCAAGCTGCAATTGGGCGTGCGTCTCACTTCAGGGCTGGGCGCGGGATCGAATCCCGACGTAGGCCGTCGCGCGGCTCTCGAAGATTCCGAAAAGATCATCGAGGCGCTCGAAGGCGCTGACATGGTATTCGTCACCGCGGGCCTCGGCGGCGGCACGGGCACCGGCGCCGCGCCGGTCATCGCGTCGCTCGCGAGCGAGATGGGCATCCTCACCGTCGCCGTCGTCACCAAACCGTTTGCGTTCGAGGGCAAGCGCCGCTTGATGCAGGCTGAGCGCGGGCTCAAGGAACTCATTGACAGCGTGGACACGATGATCGTGATTCCCAACGAAAAGCTGCTCGCTGTAGCCAAGGACGCGGGATTCTTTGAGAGCTTCCGCATTGCCGACGACGTGCTGCGCCAGGGCGTGCAAGGCATCAGCGACATCATCACCATTCCCGGCATCATCAATCGCGACTTTGCCGATGTGAAGACCACCATGGCGGGCATGGGCCAGGCGGTGATGGGCACGGCGTTGCGCTCGGGCCAGAATCGCGCCATTGAAGCGGCGCAGGCGGCCATGGCTTCGCCGCTGCTTGAGGCGGGTGCGATCGACGGCGCGCGCGGCATCCTCATCAACATCACCGGATCGAGCTCGCTCAAGCTCTCCGAGGTAAACGAGGCTTCGTCGCTGATTCAATCGGCTGCGCACGAAGACGCCAACATTATCTTCGGTGCTGTGCTCGACGAGAAGATGGGCGAAGACGTGAAGATCACCGTCATCGCCACTGGCTTCCGCGACCAGATGCCGGAGCGCCGTGCGCGCATGCTGAGTGTGGAAGAGACTCCAGTGGTTTCGGTGCCGGTTGTATCCTCCGGCAGCTGGATGCGCGAAAGAAAGCCGGAAACCACCGCTAAGCCGGCGCGCTTTATGAGCGAGGATGACGATG
>CAZVYV010000170.1:0-6526 GCA_964630985.1 uncultured Occallatibacter sp. | reverse complement strand
GCCGCACACGGACCCGCTTCGCTCTATCACTTAGACGCAAGTATGTTCCACTTCGCCAACAAAGGCAAAGTGCCTTTTTTCTGTCGGGTGCCCCGTCACTCATCCCCCGATGCCTTGTCCCTGCTGATCTGCCTGACCAGCGCAAAAACCCTGCGCTCCACGGGGTCCGTTCTGGGCCAAATCGAATGATTCCCTTCCTTTGGCTCCCCTCCCCGCAGTTCGCTTACATCGAATGGCTACCGCCTGGAGGTTACTGGCTATTGGCCCGGTCCTGCTCCGAATTGGCAAGTTTCTGTCTTCTTCCAGTAGAGTGAAGAAAATAGTCTGGGAGGCGCTTTGCGGCTGAGGTCTATAGCAGCAGTTTGGATTGCCGTTTGCGGGGCTGTGCTGCTTACCGGCCAGGCCACTCCGCCGTCCCCAAACCCTGCCCCTTCTGCTGCTACGGCCAAACCCCACAGCCACGCCAAATACAAGCTCCCTGCCCCATCGGCCTCCACCGCTCCCTTCGACGCGACCGCCATCGGCTCTCCCATCGCTCTCGACAAGAACTGGCGCGTCGGCATCACAGCCAACCTCTCCGCCTCTTCACCCGCATTCGATGACTCCGCTTGGGCCATTCGAGATGCCGTGCCGTCGATCGGAGAAGTCCCCGACGAGGATGCGATTGAGCATGCTAAGAACCCGTCCGCGGCGCCGGCGACCGCCCCCGCGCCGGCAACTCCCCTGCGCCGCTACGCCTGGTTCCGCTTGCACATTCAGCTCGCTCCTCGTCATGGGCCGCTTGCCCTCCTTGTTGAGCTTCCCGTCTCGCACGGCGCGTCTATCGAAATCGGCTCACCCGGACTCAGCCCAGAAGTTTTCGCCAACGGCCAGCAGGTCCAGCCCGAGGGACCGCATGGCGATGCCCCGGACGAGTATCAGCCCATCTCCCGGCTCTATAACCTGAACCTCGATCCGTCTGTAACCTCGCTGACGCTGGTAGTGCGCGTCATCTACACCGCATTCGGCACTGACGCGTACACAGGCTTTTTCGCCAACCACACTCTCACGCTGGGCAACCCCGGCGACCTCGAGCGCGAGCTCAATCTTTCGTCCGATCGCAGTCTCTTCGAGCGCCTTCTCAATCTCATTTACTCCATTCTCCTGGGCGTGCTGGCCCTCTTTCTCTTCGCGCTCTACTTCTCTGAGAAGGAACACCCGGAATACCTCTGGCTTGCCTTGCACGAGCTTGCCGCGGCGCCCATCGGCTTTATCGAGCTGGCGGGAAGCTCCGCGCGTCTCAGCGCATTCCTTTGCGCCACGCTCGTTCTCCAGCTCCTGCTCATCTCCGCCTATCTCTTCTTTGAGTTTCTCGTCGCATTCCTTTCTCTCAAGCAGCGCTGGTACATCCGCGCTCTGCGTTACACCTCGCCGGTTTTGTTGGGCATCAGCCCGGCCCTGCTCTTCCTCTTTCACCGCGGAGCCATCCCTTATCTGACCGCTATCTTCATTTCTTGCGGCGTCTGGATGATCGGCTGGTGCATCTTCGTCTTCGGCACCCTCATCGCCGCCGCCCTCCGCCGCAACTTTGAGGCTGGCCTCTTCCTAATTCCGCTCGGGTTCAGTGTGGTTGCCATCGCCGATACCGTCATCGGCAACGCCATGAATGGCGGGACCGGCACTCCATATATTTCGCCGCTCACTGTCCAGGCAGGCCCTATTCCCATCCACGTCTCCTCCGTCGGTGGCTTTGCGGGCATTCTCGTCATCGTCCTCATCGTCTTCTTCCGCTATCGGCGCGTGCAGCGCGATAAGGAACATGCCACCAACGAGCTTGCCGCCGCCCGTGGCGTGCAGGAGCTCCTCATCCCCCAGGAAAAACTGGCCACGCCCGGCTTCGAAGTCGATTCCGTCTACAGCCCCGCCAGTGAAGTCGGTGGAGATTTCTTCCACGTGCAGACCATGGGCCGCGACGATCTCCTTGTGGTCATCGGCGACGTTGCCGGCCACGGCCTAAAAGCAGCCATGAACGTCTCCCTGATCATGGGCGCCTTGCGCAGAATGCAGGACGCCAGCCCTTCCAGAATTCTTCAGGGACTCAATCGCGTTCTCTCCGGAGCCGACTGCTTCACCACCTGCCAGGCTCTCTGGTTCGGCTCTAACGGCGAGATGGTCATCGCCAACGCCGGTCATCTTCCGCCTTATCTCAACAGCCAGGAAATCAATCTGCCAGGCAGCCTCCCGCTTGGCGTCCTTGGCGAGATCACCTATGACGAGTCGCGCTTCTTCCTTCATCGCGGCGACCGCGTTCTGCTGCTCTCCGATGGGGTGGTTGAGGCCCGTCACCCCAATGGCGAGCTCTTCGGCTTCGACCGCGTTCGCATGCTCAGCCAGGAGTCAGCCGTTTACCTCGCCGAAGCCGCCAAATCTTTCGGCCAGCAAGACGACATCACCGTCCTCACCGTCCGCCGCGAGGTGGAAGCCATCAAAACGGATGCGCCCGCCGCTGTGCTATCTTCAGCCTTCTCGTAAAATCCGTGAAAAACCCTTCCGCACAAGTTTTTCCTCAAGCGCCGCTCGGACCGGTTCTCGCCCGCGATTACCCTCCGCCGCCACGAGTAAACTGGATCGCTTTGCTCGTTTTCTTTACCGCGATTGACTTGCTCGTCAACAGCATTGTTCCCGCTCCTTACCGCCCGTTGTTGGAGAGCCTCGCCGGTGACGCTTGGGCATTCTATCTTTGCCAGTGGATTCGTTCACTCGAATCCGACGCCCGCAGCCCCTTCTGGTGCGATGTCTACCTGATCGTCGAAATCGCCGCTGCCGCTCTTTCCGCGCGCCACAATCTTTCGCCGGCCCTGAAGGATACTGAGATAGCCCTTGCGGTCGCGTCTGGCATCCTTGGAATCGCTACGATCTTCCTCATTCGTTCGGATTTGGAGCGGCATTACAACCAACGGGAAGATTACAGATTGCACTTGAACGGAGCGATGACCTTCTTCTTCAACTTCCTCTACTTTCAGTACCACCTCAACCGCATCACCAAATGGCGCGAGGAGCAGCGCGCAGTTCTCGGCTCGGTCCGCCCGCTTTCCCAATGAGGCACACTCTAACGCTGCCAGCTTGTGTCCTAAGCCAATGCAGTTAAAATTGTCCCGCGAGGTTTCATGCCTTCAGCCCCACCCGCGCCGCGCAGTCCGGCCCCCGCAAAAGCGCACGCATTTTTCCTCACCCTCGAGGCCTTCGCCTTCGTCGCCCTCATCGCCGCCGTCATTTATCTCTTCAAAACCAATCCCGCCTCGCTTCACTGGACGCAGGGCTACAACCCGACCGGCAGCTTTCTGCTCTCCACTCTGGTTGCCGCGCTGCCCATTGTGGTTCTACTCGGCGCGATGGCCGTTCTGCGTCTCAAGGCCCACGTCGCCGCACTCGTCGGTCTTGCCACTGCTCTGCTGGCCGCAACGCTCGTCTTCCACATGCCTGTCAGGCTCGCTTTCTCCGCCGCGGCCGATGGAGCCGGCTACGGCATTTTTCCCATTTGCTGGATCATCTTGCCCGTCATCTTTCTCTACGACCTGACCGTCAAAACTGGCCGTTTCGTCACGCTGCAACAGAGTCTCACTGGCATCACCGCCGACAGCCGCCTTCAGCTTCTCCTCATCGCCTTCGCGCTCGGCGCATTCTTTGAGGGAACTTCGGGCTTCGGCACACCTGTCGCCGTCTGCTCCGCCATCCTCATCAGCCTCGGATTCCGCCCGCTCAAGGCCGCGGGTCTTTCACTCCTCGCCAACACTGCGCCGGTCGCCTTCGGCGCCATGGGCATTCCTCTCGTCGCTCTGCACGGCGTCACTGGCCTGGATCAACTCGCCCTTTCCCACACCACCGCCGTGATCCTTCTCCCATTCGACCTGCTGATTCCCTTCTGGCTCATCTGGGCTTTCGCCGGATTCTCCGCCATGCTCGAGGTCTGGCCCGCCATCCTTGTCTCGGGTGTCACCTTTGGGGCCGCGCAATATCTCATGGCCACATATACCGGACCCTGGCTCGTGGCCATCGTCGCCGCCACATCCACCATCGTGGTTCTGGTCACATTTCTCCGTTTCTGGCGGCCGCGCCGGATTCTCGATGTCGATCTCAAAGACATTACAGGCGAGATTCGCCGCCATCACGGCCACAGCGGCGCAACGATCTTCAACGCCTGGCTCCCCTGGCTCGTTTTGAGCCTTACTGTGTTCCTCTGGGGACTGCCCCGCATCTCGGGCTTGATGGACGCGCATTCAACCATCAAAATTCCGGTCGCCGGACTCCACAACGCCATCCAGCGCGTTCCGCCCGTCGTCGCCGCTGCCACCAAAGAAGCCGCGATCTTCAATTTCAATTGGCTCACCGCTACGGGAACCGCCGTTCTGCTCGCCGCGCTCATCGCCGGCCTGCTCATGGGGCTCTCCCTGCGCACGCTCGCCGTGGCATTCGCGCAAACCATCTTCAAGATCCGCTATACCTTCGTCACCATTGCCGCGATGATGGCGCTCGGATACATCACGCGCTATTGCGGGCTCGACGCCACTCTCGGCCTCGCATTCGCCCGCACCGGTGCGCTTTATCCTTTCTTTGGGACTCTCATTGGCTGGCTCGGCACCGCCTCGACCGGCTCCGACACGTCCTCCAACGTTCTCTTCGGCAGCCTGCAGGTCATCACCGCGCGCCAGATCGGCGTATCACCCATGCTCATGGCTTCTGCCAACTCGGCCGGCGGAGTCATGGGCAAGATGATCGACGCTGCCAGCATCGTCGTGGCCAGCACCGCAACGAATACGTATGGCCAGGAAGGCTCCATCCTCCGCTTCGTCTTTTTTCACTCCCTCGCGCTCGCAGCCCTCGCCGGAATTGCCGTCACCCTGCTCGCTTACGTTCCGTTCTTCGCTGCCTTCGTCGCGCATTGAGCCTCGTACCCGCCACTTCGGATCACGATTCACGATCCACGACACACGATCTCCCCACTTCCCCGCCCGACGGAATAAAATTGTTTCGCATCTGAAAAGGACCCTATGACCCTCTTCAATCCCCAGCGCCGCGATCTTCTTCGCGTCGGCAGCTTTGGCGTAGCCGGCGTCGCCATTCCAGCCGTATCCTTCGCCGCCGCGACCTCTTCGGCAGACTCAAACCCCGGCGGCGCACCCGGGCTCGGCGTCCTCTTCAATGTCCATGCCTACGGCGCCATCGGCGACGGCAAAACTGTTGACTCGCCCGCCATCAATCGCGCCATCGATGCCGCTGTGGCTGCGGGCGGTGGCCAGGTCATCTTTCCCGCGGGCATCTATCTCTGTTTCTCCATCCGACTCAAAAGCAATGTGCATCTCCATCTGGAACAAGGTGCAACCATCCTCGCCGCAGATTCGCCCAAGCCCGGCGACGCCACCGGTTACAACGGCGGCACCTACGACGCCTCGGAGCCCAACGATCCCTGGGAGCCCTATCAGGATTACGGTCACAACCACTGGCACAATTCGCTCATCTGGGGTGTGGACCTCCACGACATCTCCATCACCGGCCCGGGCCTCATTTTCGGAAAAGGGCTGAGCTTCGGCGCAGGCCCCGGCCGCGCCACGTCAACTGAAGTGCGCGGCTTCTTTACCGAGCCAGTGGGTCGCCCCGCCGCCAATGGCCAGACTCCGCCCGCTCAACCCGTGCGCCATTTCGATCCGCGCGGCGACTACACGATGTTCCAGGCTGAGCAACCAGGTGTAGCCAACAAGGCCATCGCCCTCAAAAATTGCCGCAACGTGCAGCTGCGCGATTTCTCGATCCTCAAAGGCGGCCACTTCGGGCTGCTGCTCACAGGCGTCGACAATCTCATCATCGACAACCTCACCATTGACACCGATCGCGACGGCATGGATATCGACTGCTGCCAGAACGTCCGCGTCTCCAACTGCACCGTCAACTCGCCGTGGGACGACGGCATCTGCCCCAAGTCCAGTTACGCGCTCGGTTACGCGCGCGCCACGCGCAACGTCACCATTGCGAACTGTTTCGTTACCGGCTGCTATCAGCTCGGCACCGTGCTCGACGGCACTTGGAAGAAGTTTCCAGAAGGCGGCCGCCCCTACGGCACCGGCCGCATCAAGTGCGGCACCGAGTCCAATGGCGGCTTCATCAACATCACCATCACCGGGTGCGTATTCGAAGGCTGCCAGGGCTATGCGCTTGAAACTGTCGATGGCGCGCTTCTCGAAGACATCACCATCTCCAACACCACCATGCGCGACATCATCTCAGGCCCACTCTTCATGCGTCTTGGCGCCCGCCTCCGCGGGCCCAAAGACACCACCAAGGTCGGAACGCTCAAGCGCATCCTCGTCAACAATCTCAACTGCCACAACGCGCCCATGCGCCTTTGTTCCATCCTGAGCGGAATCCCGTCCAACGCTCTCGAAGACATCAAGCTCTCGAACATTTTTGTCGAAACCGTCGGCGGCGCTGCGTCGGACGCCGCCCAGCTTGTGCCACCCGAAAAGGAAGATGCCTATCCCGAGCCCAGCATGTT
>CAZVYV010000169.1:0-6606 GCA_964630985.1 uncultured Occallatibacter sp. | reverse complement strand
TCCTCCGTCACGCTCGCCGGCACCGCCAGCACCAGCCGCAGCATGATCAGCACGGTGTAGACGAGCCATGCAAGGTAGAGCAGCATGAAGAGCGGGAAAATCACGACCATCAATGAAGGATCCATGCCGCCCTGTCCACGCGCCATTGTGAGCCCGACGGATCCGACGATCAGCGCGCCGAACACCAGGATCGGCAGCATGACGATCACCGCTCGCAGGATCGACAGCCAGACGTAGCGCCCGGGTTTGCTCAACGAGACCGACCAGGCCGCGCGAAACGTCACCCGCCTTCCACTATTCGCTTCCAGCGCAGCAAAAACCCCCGCAGGCTCGTAGAGCGCAAAAATCACAACCATCAGCGAGACGCCCAGAATGTATGCCACGGCCAGCGAGGCCATCGCCGTCACCGAAAAATTCGGCGTCTGGTGCAGCATCACCGGTTTCAGCATTGGGAAGAAGGCCGCAAACAAAATTCCAAAGTAGGCAATGAGGCCTGCGGCAGGTGTCAGCCCGATGCCCATAAAGAGCCTCCAGTTGGCACGCATCAGTTGCAGCACGCGATCCAGAATCTGTCCGAAGGTCATCGGTCCACGAGGCATGGCCCCGGCGGCTAGCGCTGCACCGGCAGGCGGCGCAGGTTGAAGTGATGGGGTAGGAAGGCCGGTTTCGCTCATTCGATCCCTCCGATGGGCTGTTTAGAAACTCGCAGGGATGCTAGCACAGGCTGGGAGACGCTGCGGCCTTTGCGTGATCTGGCTTTTCAGATTGACGACGGCTCGTCTACTCGCTGTCGGACGCAGGGTCAGCCCCCTTACCCGCCCATGAACATTCCGCCGTTCACGTCGATCACGTGTCCGGTGATATACGACGCCGCATCCGATGCCAGGAACTTCACCGCTTGCGCCACGTCCTTCGGCGTGCCACGCCGTCCCAGCGGAATCGTCGCCAGCATCGCCTTGGTCTGTTCGTCACTGAGCACCGCTGTCATCGGTGTCTCAATAAAACCCGGCGCGACGGCATTTACGGTAATGCCTCGCGACGCAACCTCGCGCGCGAGGGAGCGAGTCAATCCGATCAGCCCAGCCTTCGATGCCGCGTAGTTCACCTGGCCCGCCTGTCCCGCGCGACCCACTACGCTGGCGATGCCAACAATCCGTCCCCAGCGGTTTTTCAACATTGGGCTTAGCAGCGCCTGCGTCAGCAGGAATGCTCCCGTCAAATTGATGCTCAGCACCAAATCCCAATCTGCGCGCTTCATGCGCAGCATCAAATTGTCGCGCGTGATGCCGGCGTTATTCACCAGGATCTCCACCTTGCCGAACTTGTCCAGGATTGCCTTGGCCCCGGCCTGAATCGATTCCTCGCTCGATACGTTCACGGTGAATGCCGTTGCATCGATTCCCTGGGCCTTCAGCTCGCCCACCGTCTCGGCCAGCTTGGCCTCGTTCACATCGGCAAGCGCCAGCGTCGCACCGGCCGCGGCCAGTTCTTCGGCAATCGCGCGCCCAATCCCCTGCGCGCCGCCCGTCACAAGTGCAATTCTTCCCTGCAAATCACCCATGATTTTGTTGACCTCTGCGCTCTCGTCGTCGCGAGCCGCGCCTTTCCATCGCTCATTATAGATGGGTGCGTCCCTGCCGATCGCGAATCTCGACTGGCTCAGTTCGTTGAGCCGTCAACTCGGTTCAGCCGGTCACAGCGCGAAAACTTGCGTTGACTTTCGATCGGCAAATTCATACAGTCTAAACATCTAGAGTCCTCCCGCTGCAGTTCATTGCACGTTCTTGCAAAGTTCGTTGCATTCCTTCCAATTTCACGGGAGAAGAAAAAAGCCTCACCAGTCAGAACCTGTGATTGATCGTTCCCTGCAGCGGGACTGGTGGAATCGTTTTTCCTCATGAGCAATAAACACACATTGACTGCGGATTTTTGGAGGCTGAACGCGCATTATGCGCAGCCGGTATACACAACCTCATCCGAAAGGGGCATGACAATGAAAAGCACTTTGATCGGCGCGAATTGTTGCAGATTTGTGAATTTTCAGGCCAGGACGAAACCCCTCACAACGCTTCTTTCCGTCGTAGTCTGCGTTCTCGCAATCGGGTTCACACCGGGCCTCCGTGGTCAGGCCACGGGTAGTTTCTCTGGAAATGTCAGCGACAAATCCGGAGGAGCGATTCCCGCGGCCAGTGTCACCGTCACTTCTCAGGCGACGGGTCTCGAGCGAGACACGAAGACCGACAGTGCGGGACATTATCTCTTCCCGCTATTGCCCGTGGGGACATACGACATTAAAGTCGATGCGCCCAACTTTAAAAGCGCCGTTTCAAAGGATCTGCGTCTTCAGGTCGACGAGGCCCGTGAGCTGGATTTCACGCTCGTGCCTGCGAGCGTCACTGAATCCGTGACAGTCTCCGGCGAGGCTGTCGCTGTTGAGACCACCAATCCTTCTCTCGGCCAGGTGATCACCTCGCAGCAGGTGTCGCAGTTACCCTTGAATGGACGCGATTTCGTTCAGCTGGCTACGCTCACCGCGGGCGCCACCGCGGAAACCAGCACCGGCAGCTTTTTTACCGGAGCCACCGACAGCGAAGTGTCGGCCCGCGGCTCGTACTCACTGTCTGTAGGCGGCTCGCGCCCCAACAGCACGGATTGGCTGCTTGACGGCGTCGACAATAATGAGCTTACTGCCGGGGGAATCGGGATCTTTTCCTCGATCGACGACATCCAGGAATTCAAAGTCCTGACCTACACCTACTCCGCCGAATACGGCACACGAGCCGGACCTACTGTTCTGGTAACGACGAAATCAGGAACGAACGACTTACACGGCTCGCTCTACGAATTCGTCCGCAACACCGACCTCGACGCCAGAGCCGATTTCGCCACTTCAACCGCGAAGTTCAACCTGAACCAGTTTGGCGGCTCCGTCGGGGGGCCCATTCACAAAAACAAAACCTTTTTCTTCGTCGATGGCGAGCAGAAGTATGAGCGTGAGGGGATCGTCTACACCGGCCTGGTTCCCTCGCTGGCCATGCGCGGCGGTGATTTTTCCGCCGATGCTTTCGGCAACACGCTCTCCGGAATCGGCTCGGCTTTCGTGCCGGAAATTGCCAATCCGAACATGGTTGGCGCGGCGAATCCTTACTTCCAGTGCAACGCTGGGACGGGCGCTCCTATCCCGGCTAACTCCGATGGAAGCCAGGCACCCGGAGTCAACTGCAACAAGATCCCCTCCAACCTCATCGACCATGTTGGCCAGTCCATGATCGGTCTCTATCCTCCGCCCAACGCCAACGCCGGCGTTGTCAATGCGAGCTATAACTACGTCACCGAGCCCGTCCGCGCTCTGAATGAAACCAAATTCGACGCCCGAGTGGACCATACGCTCACCGCCTCGGACAATCTCTTTGCGCGATTCAGCTACGACCAGGCGCGAACCTTCGCGCCCGGCGGTGCGCCCGCGCCATACCTGGCGGAAGGCAATGCATTCGGCAGCAATGAGACCCTCATTAACCACGCACGCAACGCCGCAATCGGCGAAACCCACGTATTCTCGCCGAACACACTCAATCAGGCCACTGTTGGCTTCGACCGCATCTTCGATTACATTGCCTCGCAGGATAACTTTACGTGCGACGCCACCAAGCTGGGAATTCCCGGCGCGGATATTGACTGCACATCCGGCGGGAGTCCAATCGCCGGCGGCTTATACAGCCAAGGCATGCCTTCCGCCATCGTTGAAGGCGGTTACTGGGCTCTCGGCGATCGCGGCTATTCCCCATTTCAGGGTGGAACCGATATCTACTCCTTCAAGGACGATCTCGATCTGATCCGCGGCAAGCATGAGATTCACGCCGGAATCGATCTTCGCGCCAATCAAATGAACGTCGGAACGGAGGCCTTCCAGGATGGCTTCTGGATTGTCGGCCTCTTCGGAAACTTCTCCGCTGTGGGCGCCGCCCCCGGCAGTTCCGAAGCGGACTTGTTGATGGGGATGACGGGATTGAGCGAACACGACCAGACCTACGACGGCGCCGTCACTGGCCGCCGCTGGAAGATCGTTAGGCCCTTCGTCGAGGATGACTGGCGCGTTACGCCGTCTCTCACTCTCAACCTCGGCCTCGCGTGGGACCTGACCACGCCTGTCACCGAAGAGCATAACCGCATGGCCGACTATATCCCGTCAACGGGGAAGCTTCTTATCGCCGGCAAGAACGGCGTGAGCAATTCGGCCGGCGTCAATATGTTCTGGGGCGCATACGAACCGCGAGTGGGCGCGACCTGGAAGGTTCTGGGCAGCGATAAGACCGTGGTTCGCGTCGGTTTCGGCATCTATCACGATTCTGCATGGAACCAGGGCGCGCAGGGCCTCTGGCAGAATCCACCAAACCTCGGCGAGTCCGATGCGCTTCCCGCTACATTTACAACGGGCTGCGCTTACACCACGTCCTACTGCGCCGTCACCCTCGGCCAAACGCCCGAGCTAGTCGACTACGACGGTGGCCCCCTTAACCTCTCCCGCGGCTTTGAGCCGCTGCCCACTCCGCAAGATGTGTCTACCTTCGTGGGCACATACGCCTACCAGCCAACGAACTTCCAGCCGGGCCGGGTGCACCAATATAACGCCAACGTCGAACGCGAGCTGCCCGGCAATATTCTGCTCACCGCGGGTTATGCCGGGTCGGTCGGCGGCCATCTGACGGTCATCGGCAACGCCCTTACTGTCAATAGCCCGTCGGGGTGCGGAATGATATCCGGTTACACGATTGGCTGCCTGCCCGGCGGCGCGCCCTTCTTCTATCCCTACACTCCTCCGAACTTTAACTCGATCTTGCTCTATGGTGACCCAGGCAAGACAAACTACAACTCGTTCCAGGTAAAGGCCGAGACCAAGACGCCCAAGAACGGCCTTTACGCTTTGCTCGCCTACACCTACTCACGCACTTACGACAACGGCCTCTCCGACGGCCTCGGCTCCGAACTCAGCGCCCCGTATTTCGGGCTTCCCAACTGGCAAAAACTCGATTGGGCTTTGTCGCAGATCAATCTCGACAACAGCTTTACGGGCAGCGTGATTTACGATTTGCCTTTCGGCCGCGGAAAGCAATTCGGCAACAACTGGAGTGACACCACCAACGCCATTTTCGGCGGCATCCAATTGACTCTCATCGAGAGAGTCTCGTCCGGGTTCCCGGTTCCCTTAATCGACAGCTTCAACGGGTCGGGCACCACCTTCAACGCCGGCGGCAACGACAATAACTTCAACCGGCCGGACCAGGTCGCGGGCTGCGATCCCTACAAGGCGAATCACGGCATGCATCAATGGATTAACGAATCCTGCTTTCCTGCTCCTCAAGCTCAGGTGTTGAATAGCTCTGGTGGCGTCGTGGTCCCCGGCAAGTTGGGCGATGCCTCGCGCGTGCCGGTCATCGGTCCCGACTTCGTCAACACCGATTTCTCCTTCGTCAAGCAGATCGCACTGCCTCGCGAAGGGACGGGCCTGAATTTCCGCGCCGAGTTCTTCAACCTCTTCAACCACCCCGAATTCAGTAGCCCGGTGAACGATATCAACGCGGCTGGATTCGGCGCCGTGAACTCCACGGTGAACAATCCTCGTCTTATCCAACTGGCCCTCAAACTGACTTTCTGAACGGCCACACAATGGGAGCGCCGGGCGACGGATCCGAGCTAAATTCGGGTCCTGTCCCCGGCGTTTGCCTTGACGGAAAAACATTCCGGCAATGGAACGCTGCTGTAGATTAAGCCGCTGCTGCGGGGTTAGAATGGAATCCCCGGTTGAAACCAGCGTCCCCGCAGCGCATTCGAACGTCCCATGAGTAGCGCAGTTGCTCGAGTCTTGAAAGTGCGTCTGACCGAGGCCCTGGAATCAGCATCACAGTTGCCAAGTCGCCGGTGGAGGACGAGTGAAAGAGCGGCACTGGAATAATCTGGTCGGTTCTCTGAGGCATGGCAACTGCGTTCTCATGCTCGGCTCCGAGATTCCCGTCAAGGCGCCTTCTTCGGCGAATGGATCCAAGAGCGGCAACACGCTGGCTGAGGAGCTTCGGCTCCGCCTCGCCCGCGAGCTTGAAGAGGATGACCGTTCCCCCAGCGGGAACACTCTGGCCGCGCTCGCCCAGCAATACGAAGACACAGAAGGATTCGGGCCCACCACTCTCCGCGCAACTGCGGAGATGGTCCTGTCGTCTCGCCAATATGGTCCCTCCACGGTGCATGAGCAGTTGGCGGCCCTTCCGTTTTCGCTCATTGTGACCACCGGCCAGGACACCATGCTGGAACAGGCTCTTAAAGCGGCGGGAAAATCGCCCATCACGCATCGCTATCATCTGCGCGGCGACAAGAGAGAAAACCCCGAGTTTGTGCTGCCCGGAAATCCGGCATCGCCTGTCGTCTTTCATTTATTCGGGAGCGCCGAAGAACCATCATCCCTCGTGCTCAGCGAAAACGACGTTCTCGACTTTTTGATCAGGGTCGTTTCTGAGCGGCCGCCGCTTCCCAACAGCTTGTTGCGCGTTCTCAAGCGCGTTGGCCAGAGCTTCCTGTTCGTCGGCTTCGGAATCAGGCACTGGGATCTGCGCATTC
>CAZVYV010000168.1:0-6648 GCA_964630985.1 uncultured Occallatibacter sp. | reverse complement strand
TCTCCGATCTGACCTCCGCGCTTGACTCCGTGGACACAGGCGCAATGCGCCTCGCACTTTTCGGTCGTTCGCGCGGTCGCGGTACCAAAGTTGAAGATTGGCCCGACGTCCAATTCATCGTCCGCCACAAGCAACGCATTCCAGTCGCCGTCATCGTCGTCAAGTCGCGCCTGCTCGACGTGGAGCGCTCGCTCGAAACCACGCTCGAAGAGAACCTCGTCATGGTGCGGGAGACCGTTGACTGCCTGCAATCGCACGGTCTTGAAGTCCTCATCGATCTCGAGCACGCCATGGACGCGAGTTGCGGCCGCTGCGAAAACGGCAATCCCTGCGGGGGCGATTTCGCACGACGCAGCCTCGACCACTTTCAGCGTCTCATTGAACAGTGCGTCTCACAAAAAGTCAGCCGCATCGTTGTCTGCGACACCAACGGCGGAGCCGGCCCCGAAGAAGTTTCGACCGTCATCTCCGCGCTCATCCGCAATTTTCCCGGCGCGCAATTCGGTTTTCACGGCCATACCGATCGCGGCCTCGGCATAGCTAACACGCGCGCCGCGATTCTGGCTGGCGCTTGTCATATCCAGGGCACGCTCATCGGAACCGGCGAGCGCTGCGGCAACGTCAACCTCACCACAGTCGTCGGCGCCATGCAGCTTCGCGGCGAAGCCGAATTCGTTCCGCCCGCGACACTCCCCGGCCTCACCTCGCTTGCCCACTCCGCCTACGCGGCCTTCGGTCTTGAGCCGCCTCATGGCGCGCCCATCGTTGGTCCCGGCGCATTTGGTACGTGGGCCGGTATGCACGGCTCCAGCGAGCGCAAGAATCCCGGCGCGTATCTCTGGACCGATCCCGCTCTCGTCGGCGCAAGCCCAGTGATCGGCGTCAACGCGCAGTCAGGGCGCGCAAACATCATGCTGCTCTCTGAGTCGCTCGGCGTGCCGCTCAACTCCGCGCAGGCACAGGCGCTCATTGACGCCAATCAGGCCATGATCGAAGGCGGCGGCTACACCGCCAGCGAAGTTTCCTTCCGTCTGGCCTGCATGCGCACGCTGGGCACCCTGCGCAACTGGTTTTCCGTCAAGAGCTGGCGGGTACACGATGAGTCCGACGAAATTGGCGGTCGCTACGTTCAGGCCCACATGGTTCTCACCGTCGGCGAGTCCAATGTGGCCGTCTCGCGCGCCGAGGGCGCTGGTCCGCTGGTGGCAACCACACGCGCCGAAGGCGCCGGCCCCATTGATGCGCTCACCAAGGCCATGCGACGCGAGCTCGACAAATACTACCCGGCGCTTGCCCAGATGCGCCTCGGCACATTCACCGTAGCCGCGCTCGACGTTCGCGCGCACGACTCCGCGGCGCACGTTCGCGTCACCGTAAGCTTCATCGCAGACGGTCACGAACCATGGATCACAGCCGGCGTCAGCAGCGACCTTAACCAGGCCGCGCTCATGGCCATCGTGGACGGCTTCCATTACTGGCTGCTGATGCAGAACGGAAACACCGCCCGCACCGGCAAACCCGCCGAGAAAGCGGCCGTCCAGCCAGTGAGCGGCCTGATTCACTGAGAGTTGCTTCTGCAATCCTCCGCAAGCCGAACAACCAGAACGAATTACCCCGGCATCCCAGCGGGCGCGCCAGCTCCTCCGTCCGGAACCGCTAGTTCAAAAGTGGGTTCTATCCCCATAACGGGTGATTTTGCTCACTGAAGTCCTCCGCACATACTCCGACACTAGGCCAATCCAGCGAAGACTGGTTTCGTGCTTCAGGCAAATCGGAGTTTGGGATGCATGTTTCTTTTCTTCTGATCTGTTGTGATCGGCCCCGTGGGAAATCCCCGGAGGGAGGACTGCCGTGTCCACTCAACTTCTTCATGCACCGCTTGACTTAGCTGCCAACGGGCCCGCGTCGCGATACATTCGCGAAACCAGTATCGAGCTTCTCGACTACGAAACCGAGGAACTCGCCGCATTGCGCTTCTCCATCATTCTTACCGCGCGATGGGCCGACTCGGAAGATGAACCGCCCGAGCGCCGCGCTGAATTGCGCGAAGAACTGGAGCTGCTTCGTCAACACTATGGCGACAAGATCGACGAGATCGCCATGACCTTTGGCGTGCAGAAGGCCATGGAAGCTCAGAATCAAGTGGAGCGGACAGTCATTGTGCCCCGCGACGTCAAGCCGATCCCGATGAGGATCGGCTGCACGGGCTACACCGAAGAAGACTTGGGACTCTGACGCCGGCGGAAGATGCGGGAGCCTTTAGGTCCTGAAAGCCCGCCAATTCAATCGGGGCTTTAGCCCCGGAAAAGCGATCGAGCGCCGGAATTTCTCACAGAACTATTAGGACGTTCAACGAAAATGCGCCACTTCCATTGCGGAAGTGGCGCATTTGCTTTGTGCTCTAAATCGATCCAAAAAGATTACTTAGCTGCCAGCGAAGGCCGTGTATCCAGCGTGCCGTTGGCGTAGCCTTTTGCCATCTCGGCGATCGGAATGGGCTTGTAGTCGCCTGCGTGGCCAGCCTGCCCAAACTGGGTCATGCGCTCGGCGACGACTTTGGCCATTGCTTCGCGCGCCGGCTTCAGGTAGTCGCGCGGATCGAACTTTTCCGGGGTCAGCGCGAACACCTTGCGGATCGCGCCGGTAATCGCCAGCCGGTTGTCGGTATCCACGTTAATCTTGCGCACGCCGTTGCGGATGCCGAGCTGAATCTCCTCGACCGGAACGCCCCACGTCGGCTTCAGTTTTCCGCCGTACTCATTCACGATGTCCTGCAGTTCCTTGGGCACCGACGAGCTGCCGTGCATCACCAGGTGCGTTTGCGGCAGCCGCTTGTGAATCGCAATCAGAATGTCCATCTTCAGGACCGAGCCATCCGGCTTTTTGTTGAATTTGTATGCGCCGTGGCTGGTTCCGATGGCGATCGCCAGCGCATCCACGCCGGTCCGCTCCGCGAATTCGACTGCCTGATCCGGATCGGTCACATGCTCCAGGCCCGTGCCGCCAGCGCCGTGTCCGTCCTCGATGCCGCCCAGCACGCCGATCTCGCCTTCGACTGTCACGCCGCGCTCGTGCGCGTAGTCCACCACGCGCCGCGTCACATCGACATTTTGATCGAAAGTCGACGGCGTCTTTCCGTCCTCCAGCAGCGAGCCGTCCATCATCACGCTCGTATAGCCCAGCTCGATCGCGCTCTTGCACGTTTCAAAGCTGTTGCCGTGATCCTGATGCATTGCGATAGGAATGTCGGGATTCAGCTCAGCCGCCGCCTGGATCAGCTTGAACAGATAAAGATCCTCGGCAAACTGGCGTGCGCCACGGCTCGCCTGCACGATCACTGGCGACTTGGTCTGCTTGGCCGCCATCATGATGGCCTGGATCTGTTCCATGTCGTTGACGTTGAACGCGCCGACGCCGTATCCACCCTTCGCAGCTTCATCGAGGAGCTGCCGCATTGAAACGAGAGGCATATGAATTCTCCTTTGTCTTGGCTTCGGCCGCTTGTCGCTTCACGCAAATCGAATCTGCGCGGTCACGCTTTTCAGTTTGGCCGTTAGGATTGCTGTCAATCTCATGGTAGCAGAGGGTCGGGTGGAAAATTTGTGACGGCGCGCAGGCGCCGCATCTCCATCATCCCGAATCAGTTCTGTTCCAGCTCCGCCAATCCCAAAAAGGAATAATTGCCTGACGGCAAGATCGGGTGTGCCCCAGGTCTCGATTCTGAGACCTAGGTGGCCATTATCTCTGCGCCCGCTTTCACACAGCCTGCCCCGCGTGCGCTACCGTCTCGCCGAATTTGAGAATCCGCGTCCGCAACGCTTCAAGTTGCACCTTGCTCAGCGCCGCTGCCATCCCCGCCCGGAAACTCTTCGCTCGCTTCCGCTCCGACTCGCGCGCCCGCGCCAACAGGATCCGCCGAAACGCCGCCGACCGCTCGCCCTCCGAAATGAGCGCTTCATATACGTTCAGAATCGGTTCCGCGTGATGGCAGATCAGAAGAAGATCGGAGCCGACGCGCACGGCCTCCACTCCCGCCTCGCCCATCGGCATGAAATTCGCCACGCCTCCCATCTCTAAATCGTCCGAAAGAATCATGCCACGGTAGCCGATGCGCTTCCTCAGAACATCGCCGACCCAGAAACTCGACACGCTGGCCGGCCGCTTCTTTTCTTTCGTTAACGGATAGGCCGCATGGCTCACCATCACCATCGGCAGCTGATCCTTCAGTGCGCGGTAAGGCTCCAGATCCTGCTGCCAAACCTGTTGCCATGTGCGGCGAATCTTCGGTGTCTCCAGGTGCGAATCGAGCGTTCCGCCTCCCAGACCTGGAAAATGCTTTCCGCATCCCGCGACGCCCTGCGCCGCCAGACCAGCCAGAAACGGCCGCGCGTACGCCACGACCTCTGCCGCCGTTGCACCTGCACACCGCGTCCCCAGCACCTTTTGCGACGCGGGCAGCCCAAGGTCAAACACAGGCGCCAGCGGTGAATTGAATCCGAACGCCTTCACTGCCCGAGCAATCAATTCTCCGTGCTCGCGCGCAATCGCGCTGCGTCCAGACCTTCTCGCGGCCTGCGCAACCGCCTCCACCGGCGCAATCGGCGCCAGCGCATCACGCAGCCGATCCACCGTTCCTCCCTCGACATCTACCCAGCGCGCGCAATGGGTCGCGCAGAACTTCGTCGCTTCGGCCAGGAGTGCCCGCGTTTGCTTCGCATTTTCGATGTTGCGGCGAAACAATATAATCCCCGCCGGCCGCAGCAACTTGAGCCAGGCGCGTTCCAGCGCAGACAGCTCCGTTCCTTCGAGCCCCACCACGAGCAAACTTCCTGCCGCACTCCGCAAACTTTGCGTCATCGTTCCTGAATCCTCAGTCTCTATTCCTTCTTTTCCTTCAGCTCCTGCTGCAACTCTTCCAGCAGATTCAACGCCGCGAGCGGCGTCAACGAATTCACGTCTGTTTGCTCGATCCGATCGATAATCTTCTGCGAGAGCGGCGTGAAAATAGTGAGTTGCGTCGGATCAGGCTCCGTCTCAACCTGCACGCTCTGCCGCTCCTGCTTCTCGTGCTGCTTGAGAACATGTTTCGCCCGTTCGATCACTGCCGCCGGCAATCCCGCCAGCCGCGCCACTTCGATTCCGTAGCTCTTGCTCGCCGCGCCCGGCTCAATGTTGTGCAGGAACACAATTCCGCTCGCCGTCTCCTTCACTCCCACGCGCAAATTGCGTACGCGCGGCAGTTTCTCCGCCAGCATCGTCAGCTCATGATAGTGCGTGGCAAACAGCGTTCTCGCGCCTACTTCCGCGTGGAGGTATTCGACTGTCGCCCACGCCAGTGAAAGCCCATCGAATGTCGCTGTCCCGCGCCCCATCTCATCCAAAAGAATCAGCGAACGGTTCGTCGCCGTATTCAAAATCGTCGCCGTCTCCGTCATCTCCACCATAAACGTCGATCGTCCGCGCGCCACGTTGTCACTCGCCCCGATCCGCGTATAGATGCGGTCGACCAAGCCGAACCGCAGGCTATCGGCCGGAACAAAACTCCCCATCTGCGCCATCAGCACCAGCATCGCCGCCTGTCGCAGGTACGTGCTCTTGCCGCCCATATTCGGGCCGGTCACCAGCAGCAGGCTCGGCGGCGGTGCTCCCGCACCTTCATGTTTTGAAGAAGATTCCTGTGAAGCGCACAAATAAAGATCGTTCGCGATGAATCGCCCCTCGCGCGTCTCTTCCAGCCACTGTTCGATCACGGGATGCCGTGCAGCAACCGCTTCCAGCACCGGCTCCTCTGTCAACTTTGGCCGCACATAGCGCCGCGCCGCGGCCAGATGCGCAAAGCAAGCCAGCATATCTGCCTCGGCCAACGCGGCGGAGCTCCTGCGAATCCGCCCCGCGCTTTCGAGCACGAACTTCCTCAGTTCGGCAAAAATCCGCTTCTCAATTTCAATCGAACGGTCGTGTGCCGAGAGAATCTTCCGCTCGTACTCCTTCAGCTCCGGCGTGGTAAATCGCTCTGCATTGACAAGTGTCTGCTTGCGTTCGTAATCGGCGGGCGCCATCGCCAGGTTGGCCTTCGTGATCTCGATGTAGTAGCCGAAGATCGAGTTGTAGCGCACTTTGAGCGACCCGATTCCCGTGCGCTGCCGCTCGCGATCTTCAATTGCCGCGATTGCCTGTCGCCCGCTCGTTGAAATCGATCGCAAGTCGTCGAGCTCCGCATCAATTCCCGCCGCAATCGCGCCGCCATCTACCAGAGTCAGAGGAGGCTCGGCCACCAGCGTCTTCACGATCCGCGTGGTCACATCGTCGAGCGTGTCGAGCTGGGCCGTCCCCGCCCGCCATCGCGGCGCATTCATCACATCGAGCGCCGTCTTTACTCCGGGCAGCCGCGCCAAACTCGACGCGAGTGCACGCACATCGCGCGGCCCCGCCGAATCGAGAGAAATCCGCGCCAGCAGCCGCTCAAGATCCAGAATTCCGGCAAACGCTCGGCGAATCTCCTCGCGCTTCAGAAGATCGCCATGCGCCTCGGCCACCGCTCCATACCGCGCTTCAATCTCCGGCGCGCTGTTCAACGGGCGCAGAATCGTCGCCCGCAGCAGCCGCTTGCCCATCGGCGTCAGGCACGCATCGAGCGTCCGAAACAGC
>CAZVYV010000167.1:0-6671 GCA_964630985.1 uncultured Occallatibacter sp. | reverse complement strand
TGCTTCTGCTGGCGGCAGCAAGCCTTGCCGGCACGAGCATGCTCAGCATCGCCGGATGCGGCGGGAAAAGCAGCAGTTCTTCCAATTCCACGCCGGCAGGCACATACTCCATACCGATCAATGTAACCAGCGGCGGAACATCGGTCCCATTGAACCTTTCGATCACGGTTCAATAAATTCACGCTGCGCGGTCTCGATTTCAGGTTTCTTGTTGGTTGCTGGGGCCGCTGCACCTAAAACACTGTGCCTCACTCGTTATGTCCCCCGACTCCCGAGTGAGGCACCTTGTTGTCCCAGGTCTCTAAATCGGAGTCTCCTCCCCCCGAAGCAGGCCCCGACTCTTCGAACCGCCCGACCACTACGGCTTTTACCTTTGCCTCACGAATTCGGCTCCTCGTACCACCTGCCCGTGAAGCATTGGGACAACGGTCCCGGCATTCTCCCGCCGATCTTGCAATTGCTGCAGGCGATGCATTGTAGGAGACGATGGAAGGCGAAGCTTTGTTGCAGAATCGACGTGAGAAAATCAGAGTCATCAACGCAGGACATGGGTCGATGGGTCGGACAGTTGACAGTCCAGAACGACAGATGTTTCCCATAGGAGAGCGAGCGTCAGAGAGCGGCGAGCCCGGATAGTGCTTGTTCAAGAAAATGGTTGCGTAGAATCCGCTTGTTATCCCGCAGGGGTTAAAACCCGGGGTTCTCCCAGCCTTTTTCGGCCCGGCTAAAGCCATGCCCTTGTTACAAAACCTTCTCTCGCCGGGTTCTTCAGCAAGCAAAAGCCTTCCCCGACGACGAAGGACTGTCGCCGGGGGGCTCGGCAAGTCGTGCCCTGATATAGGTCCGGTTATGGAGCACGCGTTATTCGCCGTTCTGCGAATTCTGATCTGGATGCAGCACGAGGTAGCTCGCGCCACCGTTGGCCCAGACCAGAAGCAGGACGTCTTTTCCCGCCGGCACGGAGTGAATCTGGCTCACGCAACTGTCCGCATCTTCGACGGGATGACGATCCACGCCAAGAATCACCGCGCCGGGCGCCAGGCCCGCGTCGTCGGCCGGACTACCTGGGCGCACGGACTCGATCACTGCGCCCTTCACCTGATCGGGCACGCTGAACTGCTGGCGCAGATCAGGAGTCAGGTTGGCAACGGCCAATCCAAGGCGACCGCGCTGCTGGCCGCTCTGTTCGCCGTTGCTTGCTACGTCGCTCGCGTCCTTGTGGAACTCGCCCACGGTCAGGTGCAACGTTTGCGGCTTGCCGTCACGCGATATTCCCAGCGTGATTGCAGTCCCCGGAGTCATCTCGCTCACCGTAACTTGAAGCATGCTGCCGTTCGGGATCTTCTTACCGTCGACCTCGCGCAGCACGTCGCCGCTCTGTAATCCCGCGGAGCTGGCCGGTGAGTCCGGTGTGACCTGACTGACGATGGCGCCCGTCGCGTCAGGCAGGTTGAAGAAGCTCGAGTTGTCGGGCGTCACGTCGTTCATGTTGATGCCGAGGTAACCGTGGTGCACGCTGCCGTTCTTGATGATGGCCTGCGCCGTGGCCTGCGCGATTTGCGATGGAATCGCGAATCCCGCGCCGGCGAACGATCCGTTGCCGGAGATGATGAAGGTGTTAATTCCGATCACCTCGCCATACGCATTGACGAGCGGCCCGCCGGAGTTGCCGGGATTGATGGCCGCATCGGTCTGGATGAAGGCGCCCGGCTTGCGCGGATCGTCGCGATAAGGATTGGGGCGATCAAGGCCGCTGATGATGCCGCGCGTCACGGTGAAGGGAAAGTTGCCGAAAGGATTGCCAAACGCCAGCACGGTCTCGCCGGGCTTCACCTTGCCGGAGTCGCCCCACGGCACGCTGGTCAGATCATGCGCGTCGATTTTGATGACCGCGAGGTCGTTGAGTTTGTCCACGCCGATGAGCTTCGCGGTAAAGACGCGCCGGTCATTCAGTGTGACGCGTATCTGCGTCGCGCCATCGACCACATGGTCGTTGGTGACAATGTAGCCGTCTGAAGTGAGAATTACGCCACTGCCGATGCCATGTTCAAACTCGGGCTGCGGCTGCCTCTGTTGACCGCCGGGACCAAAAAAGAACTGCCGGAAACCAGGAGGCAGATCCTGTGGGTTGATGCCGCCAGGCCCGGGGCCCCCGTTCTCGGAGTTTTGATCATCCTCTGAGACGCGCGAAGTGACCGCCACGTTGACGACTGCGGGCGTGACGCGCGCGGCAACGGCTTCCACCGCGTTATCGAGTGCGACCAGCGACGAGACGCTGCTCTCATCGAGCGGACCGGCGGCAGCGGCGTGCACTCTGCTGTGGTCGAAAAAGAACGCAAGCGAAAACAGAATCGTGGCCAGGATGCCCGCGGGAACTGCGAGCTTCTTCACGATTGCTACTAATGAATTAGTTGTCAGTGACATTGCTTCATCTCCATGGGTGGTTAACTGCCGATTAGAGTCGGAAGAACAGCCAGCCGCCATCAAATGCTGCTGCGGTTGGCCGATGGGAATGTGAACCTGCTGAGTGCGCTGGCGTGGTGCCCGAGGGTGCGCCTGCCGGGGAGCCCGTCGCAGTATTTGCCGGACACACGAGTAGAATCAGGCGCGTGACGGAGATCTGCGCGGCCGGTGATGTGTTGCGCCCACTGGCTGCGTTGTCACTTTGTATTTGTGTGTCAGCGCCGGTGTCGTAGTCGGCGACTTCTCTGGACGTTATCCCAGAAGATTGCGGCGCAGATGTTTCCACTTCTTCCCAGGCTGTGAGGACGATAAATTCCTGCCCTTGAGACGAAGCCGTGGCAGGCGTGAAGGCGACGTTCACCAACATCTGGCGGAGCGCGGCACCTTGATCCGTCATCGCCGTTTCAACTGCCTGGTCGCTGCGGCGCGAACGAGCGGCAAAAGGCTTCACTGCCGCGTTGCGCGTTGCAGGAACAAGAGACTTCGTCTCAATGGCGCGGTAACGCGCGGAATGATGGAAGACAATATTGTCTGCTGTCGCGTCCGGCTCGCTCGTTCTGGCGTAGGAGACCCGAGCGGCGCTCGGAGTTGCCGATGGTGAGATAGCTGCGATCTGCGATTCTGGCATCGGCGCGGCTACGAACGCGACCAGCTGAGGGCTGCGCGAAAGCTCGACCGCCCCAATCAGCAAGCCGCATCCAACCATGCCGACCAGCGCGGCTGCCGCAAGCGGATGGAGCGTCTGCCTGCGTCGCAGAATGCTGTCTACGCGATGAATAAGCTCGGGGCGCCGACCCAATACTCCCAGCGAAAGCGCCTGAGCGCGGCGCAGTAATTCCCGGCGTTGCAATTCCCGATGCTCCAGTCCGCGCTCTGCAAGCGCGGCAAGGCAGGCGGCGTAGATGCGAGGAGCCTGCGTCCTCTGAACCACCCCTTCGTCGCACGCCATCTCGCGTTCGCGGCAAAGGCGATTCTCCATCCAGGCCAACGCCGGATTCAAAGGAAATAGAACGAGCGAAAGTTTCTGCAGCAGATTCGTCCAGTCGTCGCGCCGGCGCAGATGCTCTGCTTCATGAAGCAACACTTGCTCAAGCTCGCCCGGAGTTAGCCGCAAATAGAGCCAATCGGGAATGAGAATTCGTGGCGCGATAAAGCCGATGACACTCGGCCGGTCGAGATCGGGTGTGGTGCAAATCTCGATGCGCCGCGCAGGCAGTGCTGCAAGGACCGCGTGCAGGCTCCTGCCCGTTTCAACCGGAGTGGCGCCGCGCCACAGTCTGCGCAACCGCCGCAAATTCAGCGCAAGCTCGGCGGCGCGAAACGTTGATGCAGCCAACCACACTGCGGCGACGGCGAATCCCCAACGACTGTCCAACTCAAGCCAGGGTCTCGCTGTTCCTCCACCGGCATGGGTTGCGGCGATCACAGCGCCGGAGTGTTCGAGAAACGGCAAAAATGGCAACAGAGCAGCGATCGCAAATCCCGCCGCCCAAGCCGCAAAGCGGTGAGCAGCGGAGATGCGAAGCACGAATCGCAGGCAAAGGACCAACGCAAGCGCAATCAGCGCGTCCTGCCATAGCGCCGTCACGGCCGCCGGCGCTGCGGCGTGCGCAAAACCAGCGAATGCGGTGTTGCCCCACTCGGCAAGTCCCGCCAAAACCGAATCCGATCCGTGCACCAGGCGCATGGTTATCTCTCGCCTCGCGTCTTATTGGGCGCGGCGTCGCGGATTGCGTCATCATCGGGCGAAGCGGTGCGAATCGCGTCGCGCAGCCGGGCCAGCTCCTCGTTGGAGATTCCTTCGTCGCCTAACAGGCTTAACACTAGTTTTTCGCGCGAGTTTCCAAAGAAGCGATTCAGCACGTTGCGCACCTCCGTGCGACCCGCCTCATTTTCCTGAATGCATGGCCGGTAGACGAACGCCCGCCCTTCCTGACGGTGCTTGACGTAACCCTTTTGCTCCAGAATTCGGATTGTGGTGAGCACCGAGTTGTAGGCCAGTTGTTCACCCGCCGGCAGGCCTTCAACCAGTTCGGTAACAGCCGACTCGCCGCGCCGCCAAAGGATCTTCATCAGCCTGAGCTCGGCTTCGGTCAGCGTGTTGGATTTCCTTGGCGGCATTGCTAACTTATTGACTCCCGATCGGTAATCCTGCCTAATCCCAACGCTTCGACACTTTATAGACGAACAACTAATGGATTAGTTACCAGAATTGCCAAGATTTTTCAAGGGCCAGCCCCTATCCATTCATTCTCCGCACAAACCGCCGTCTCGAATTCTCTGCCCTGTGCTACGATCCGTGCAAGCGTTCACGCGATTGGTTTTTTTCACCGAAATTCTGGACTGAGCCGTTGGTTCCTTCCGGCCCAACCATTTGCGAGTGTTGTCGCAGCAATGTTGCGTCTCCGGCGCAGCTGGGCGGATCGCTCTCGCGCCGGGAGGCGGCACCGAGGATGATATGAACACCCAGCTAAGGCCGATGACCCTCGGCGAGATTCTCGACCGGACCGCTGAACTCTACCGGACTCATTTTCTGCTCTTCGCCGGGATCTCTTCCATCTTCGCCGTCATCATGCTCGCCGTGCAGCTTTTATATCTGCGATCGCTCGTTCTGCTGGGATATCCCAACTTCATGGCGCATTGGCAATGGGGAACGGCGTCGGTCGCCGTGGTTGAGGCGCTCGTAGTCCTGATGCTGGCGGGATTGTCGATCGCAGCCAACAATCGGGCTGTCGCTTGGGTGTACCTGAACAAGCCCGCGACGATTCGTGCCGCTGCAAAGAGCGTCTTGCCCCGCCTGCGGACCTATTTATGGCTCATGACAATCACTGCATTCCGCGCGTGGGCGCCGTTTGCCGCCCTTTACGTCGCGTTCATTGGCATTGCGTTTACAGTCCTTCCTCATGACTTTATGACCAACCCCGCGGCGATGCAGAGGGCAGCACATCAAGACCCCACGGCGGTCGCGACTGCGGGCATCGGCATGCTCATTCTCATGCCGTTTTTTGCGTTGGCTTTCGTGCATGGAGTGTGGATGACGATCCGCTATTCGCTCGCCGTGCCAGCCTGCGTCGTGGAAGAATTGCCGGCTGCCGGCGCAATCAAGCGCAGCATCTCGCTCAGCGAGGGCTCGCGCGGGCGGATCTTCGTCCTCGGTCTTCTGGTCTATGCCGTGCGTACGGTGCTGGGAATCCTGTTCGGTTTCCCCATGATCGCCCTCGCTGTAAAACATCCCGGCCAGCCGCTCCCCGTGCTTTGGTTGGTCGTGGCTCAAATCGGCAGCTTCCTGACCAGCGCAATGATCGGCCCCATTTACTCCACCGGCCTCACGCTCTTTTATTACGATCAGCGCATTCGCAAGGAAGGCTTTGACATCGAGTGGATGATGCAGGCCGCGGGACTCTCGCCGCAAACTGAGTTGCCGGCACCGCAAAATTCATAATCCAGCGAGGATTCCATGAGCGAGATATTTCGGCCCTCCACCCTCGGGGAGATTCTCGATCGCACTGCGCAGCTCTACCGCCGAAACTTCTGGCTCTTTGTCGGCGTGGCGGCTTTGCCCCTTGGCACGATCTTCGCCTTCACAGCGATTGGAGGAGCTTTGTTTGGGGCCGCGGCGGTGGCATTCAGGGCCAGCGACCTCGCCAATCCAGCTGCCATCGCACTCGTCGTTCTGATCGTTGTTATCGCGGCGCCGGTTTACATTGCGGCGGCCGTTTTCTCCTCGGCGGGGCTCACAGAGGCAGCGGCGAGCGCGAATCGTGGGGAAAAGATCACCATCCGTGGCGCGTTCAAGAAGGTGACGCCCCGGTTCTGGCGTTACCTGTGGTTCATCATTCTGCAGGGCATTCTTGTAGGGCTGATCCCGGCGGCGATTGCCGGCGCAGTGATCGGAGCTCTGGTATTGGTCGGGACGCTTGCCGGGGCAGGCACTTCCACGGCCGTCGCAGTGGGGTTTCTCGTCTTTGTCGTCGTGGTTGCGGTGGTAGTCGTCGTCATCTTGCTCGTGTTGGGCTATTCGATCAGCCTCCCCGTGTGCGTCCTGGAGAAGAAGTCGGCGTGGGACTCGCTCCGGCGCGGATGGAGTTTGAGCAAGGGCACGCGCGGACGCATCTTCGTCATGTTTCTGCTGGTCATGGCGCTGGCGATGGCGGTGTCGATGATCTCGGCAATTCCATCCATGATCATCATCTTCACTTCCGCGGCCG
>CAZVYV010000166.1:2552-6712 GCA_964630985.1 uncultured Occallatibacter sp. | reverse complement strand
CCGAGGGTGCAGTGATGAGAGAGTTCCCAGAAGAGTTTCGTATGGCTCCGCGGAGAGAAGAAGGCGAACTGATCCCTATGGGGACTTCAGTTACCGAAACCCTGGCGAGTTGGGTTATACGTAACCGCACAAGTCGGGATGAGTACACCCGTCGCCGGATTCCAAAGGACGATGCCATTCCGGAATCCTTTGAGGTGTGTCGGCGGGAAGATGATTGAGGCCATTGCCGATCAGATCGCGCCCCTGATTCAATCGCCTGTAGTACGCTGGCAGGAAATACCGATTGTGCCGGATATGTCGAATCTGGCCAAGTTCTCCGCTGCACGACTGAATAGCCTTGGTTCTCTCTTCTGGTTCTCTAAGTACACTCTGCGCCATTCGCGCCTGTCTCCCAATCTGCACGGCCACCTTTGCCGGCAACTTGAGACCGACTCCCTGCGCCTGGCCCTCGAAGTCCCCCGCGACATGTTCAAGACCACCCTCGCTAGTGTTTCGGGCTCGATGTGGTGGTCGCTCCCCTTCACGGATCACGACGAGGAGATGATGCGGGCGATCGGGTATGGAGACGAGTGGATCCGCTGGATGCACCGCGCTCATGACCCCAACTCCCGGACCCTGATCGCATCCGAGACCATTGACAACGCCATGAAGATCGGGATCAGGATTGATGGACACTACCAGTCGAACTCCCTTTTCCGCGAACTGTTTTCAGAGATCATTCCCCGGACTTCGGACCAATGGGGATCGGAAGGCAACCGCGGCAAAAAGAAGAAGCACTGGAACCTGAAATCGATGACCCACAACCGCCCCGATGGGTGGCAATCCCCTCATGGCGAGGGAACCTACGACCTGATCGGCGTCAAGGGCGCGCTCCAGTCCCGGCACTACCGCAGGCAGATTATCGATGACCCGGTGGGCGAAAAGGCCATCAAGTCCGACGTCGTGATGAAGGATACCTGCGAGTGGATCAAGAAGCTGGCCGGCGCGCTCGATTCCGACCCCCTGGACCCGGACAAGTTGGAGGATCAGCTATTCATTGGCAATCGCTGGTCGCAGCGCGATGTGGGCGAGTGGCTGAGAAAGAACATGCCCCAGATGCGCTTCGAGACGCATTCGGCAGAGGGCGGATGCTGCGAGATGCACAAGGCCGGGCAGAGTATCTTCCCGGAAGAGTTCTCCATGGATAAGCTGGCGCAGTTGCGCCAAATCTGGGGGCCCTACGATTACTCCTGCCAGTACCTGAATAATCCGATAGATGCCGATTCCGTTCGCTTCAAGATGGGATGGCTACGGCACTTCTCAATCGATGTGTTTAAGGGTGTTTCCGACGTCACCATTGCCAACTCGCAGCAGTTGAATCGCCTTCCCTCTCCGGCAGACGTGCTGAAGCAGTTGGAGCGGCAGGAGATTCAGGGCGCAATCCCCGAACGCCTGAAGGCTGGCGTCCACCACGAGACGCGTCAGGGGGAAGTGCTCGAGGACATGCGCGCGGGGCTTCTGCATCGCGTGGCCATCCTCGACCCGAACCACTCCGAAGAGGGAGGCCGGTCCAGGAACGCGATCATTGTCCTCGGCCTCTACTTCAACCCGCCCCAGCCGCGGCGCATTTACATCCTCGAATCCTGGGCCGAGGCCGGCTCCCACGACAACATGATCGGCAAGCTGCTCTCGATGCGGGAGGGCGACCTCGGCCTGGCCTTCAAGTGGCGTGTTCATCACGTCTACCTCGAATCGAAGGTGGCAGGGCAGCAGGGATGGTATCGGTTCTTTAAAGAGCGGCAGATGATGATGGGCGCGGCGGCCTCATTCTCCATCAGGGAGCTGAAGACGGACAGCACCGCCAATGCCAAGAAGACGCGCATCATCGGAATGGAGCCGCTCATGGAAAACGGCATGGTGTGGGTGAATCGTTCCGGGTGCCAGCAGTTCCTCGATGAGTACCAGGTTTACCCCAACGGAACCACGATGGATCTGCTCGATGTTTTCGGCTACAGCCCGCAGTGCTGGGAGCCCGGCGCCAAGTCCTCGAACCGCGACATGGTGCGCGATGAAGTGGTTCGACGTCAACAGGCGGTACAATCTATGGGCAACGCAGGATATTAAGGAGAAACACGATGCCGCTACCCGTTGAGTTGCCCATCAGCAAATTCTTCAACGAGTATCGGATGAAGGACATCGACAAGTACGTAGAGGACCGCCTGACCTCTCTGACCGTCTCCCTGCGCCAGTTGCGCGAGGACAAAATCACCCAGTGGCGGCGCATCTATCAGGGGATGCCGCGGGAAAAGGCAAAGTCATTCCCCTGGCAGAACGCCTCCAATTTGGTTGTGCAACTGGTGGGCTCCTACGTCGACCAGCTCAAAGCCAAGTTCCTCATGTCGATTATCGGCATGCCGGACATGTACCAAGTTTCGTTGAGTGGAGAGTGGAAGCGCGAAGACCACGCAGAAGAACAGCGGATGGCCCTTCAGGACTGGCGCGTATATACCGCGCTTGAACCCGCCAAACTTAACCTTCTTCCCAAGTATGAGGCGTGGGCCGCGACCACTATCAAGTATGGCCTCGGCGCGATGAAGCTGCTCCCCGAGCGCCGGGTTGAGCAAGTGGCAGCGTCTCAATCGAATGGCCGCATCATCTTCGAGGAGTACACCCGCTACGATGGCCCGGTTGCCCTTCCGCTCATCTTTGAGGACTTCCTGATCCCGCTCACTGTGTCCGAGATCGAGCGCAGCCCCTTCTCGGCCCAGAGGGCCCGCATGTCCGAGTTTGACATCGTAGCCATGAAGTACGACAAAAGCTACGACAAGGAGATGGTCGCGCGCGTGCTTAAGTCCCCCGACCGCATGGGACCGGACCGGCCGACACAGGAATTGCAGCAGGATCAAGGCGTGCAGTCGGACCCAGGCGGGGAGACAGCGAAAGAGTGGGACATCTACGAGTGCTACTTTCCGTGGCCGGTGAACGGCAAGACGTTCCAGCTCATCTACACCTACCACCTTGCCACCAAATCGCGCCTCAAGGCGGTCTTTAACTGGCTCCCCGATAACTCCATTCCCTATGTGAAGGCGGTCCTCGGCTATGACGGCGAGCGCAGTTACGGGTTTGGGTTCTGCGAAATGTTGAAGGACTATCAGGAGGAAGTCAGTGCGATACACAATCGACGCGGAGATGCTTCGACACTCAGCAACACCAACATTTTTAGGATCGCCAGCGGCACTCAACTGGACGCTCAATTCTCCGTGTTTCCTAACGCGGTTTTTCCGGGTGAATCGGGCTCCTTTGAGTCCATCCCCCTCGGCCGCCAAGCCAACGAAACCATCAAAGACGAGACCATGACCCTGCAGTTGGCCACCGATCGGGCTGGGGTGGGGCCATCGTCCTCAGGGTCCGGTTCGGGCACGGTCAATAAAAAGGGCGGCTATTCCGCGATGGGCACTTACGCGGTCATGCAGGAGGGCGACACCCGCGCGAATCTCAACAAGACCAGCTTCAAGCAGGCGCACATCCTGCTGGGGCGCCTGGCCACCGTCTACGACTCCCACTTTGGGATCAGCAAGCGCGACTTGGAAGCGCGCGGCAGGCAGGGCATGTTCCTCCAGGATGCGCTCAAATCGTTCAAGGATAACCGCATCGCCATGCTGATCGAGCCCGCCACTGGCTCCGTCAATAAAGAGGTTGAGAAGCAGAACCTGATGCTGATGCTGAACAACTGGCGCGCGCATATCCAGATGGTCCCGCAGATGCTCGCCGCGGCAGAGAATCCGATGCTCTCCCCGATGCAGAAGGATTACCTGCTGCAGGCGATTCTGGCCGGCAACATGCTGATGACCAAGATCCTCAAGGAGTTCAACGTGCAAGACCCGAGCGCGGTATTGCCGGAGCCGGCGGGCCTTCAGGTGCAGGCCGACATGGGTCACCAGGCCATCATGCACGAGCAGGCGAAACAGATCGCGGACCAGATGCGCCAGCAACAAGGCGGCGGGCAGCCACAAGGCCAACCGCAGTTACCAGCGCAGGCTGGTGGAGAACAACCGCCGCCGCCGAACGGGGCCGCACCGCCCGAAGCGCCCCCACAGGGAGCGATTCAATGAACAGCGTGTTTATGAACGTGATCGAGATGATGAATGAGGAGCTTGGGCTTGACAACTTCTACAGCTAAG
>CAZVYV010000166.1:0-2452 GCA_964630985.1 uncultured Occallatibacter sp. | reverse complement strand
ATGACGACCGAGGAGATGGTCTCGATCCTCGCCGGAACGGGTACCGAAGCGTGGAATGGTGCGCTCGCCAAGAACCTTCAGATCGCGGCCAACATGTTCGCTACCGATGCGTGGCAGAAGGCGATTGACCCCTACCTGCGCTCAGTGCAAGGCGAATCCGTGCTGAAGATGCTCGACGCGAAAACGCCGCCCGAGGGGATCAATTATCTGCGCGGATACGCGGCGGCAATCCGGCTCATTCTCTGCCTGCCGAAGTCGGTTGATTATCAGATCGAGCAGGAAGCCACAAAAGACACGAAGGGCGTTCCGCAGGGGAGCGCTGGATACTAAATCTGGACTCAACCGCAACATGTAGTATTATTCTTTACGTCAGCACTACAGGTTGGGGTTCAACCGCACTTCTGGAGAAACCCGCATGGCATGGCCGCAAAGAGGGCAGGTAAGCGCCAAGGATATTCTCGGTATGGAAACGACCGAGTTCCAGGCGAAACTCGATGGTGCTGCCTCGAAAGAGGATGTGACGAAACTGAACAGCGCGGTAGAGGAAACCAAGGGCACGCTCGCTCAGATTCAGGAATCTCTAGCCAAACTCACCAGCCCGCCTCCTCCTCCCCCCGATCCAAACGTCCAGCTTGACGCAAACGATCCCACCACACAACTGCTCACCGATCCATCTGGATACATCAACCGGCAGACCGCCGGAACGCAGCAGGTGGCGGCCCAGGCTCGCGCCGATGTGCTCGAGATGCGCGCTCGGCAAAAGTACGCTGGGGTGTTTGCCAAGTTTGGCGACGAATTGACGACAAAGGCGCAGACTTACAACCTTGCGCAGCGTTGCCAGGACGGGTTCTGGGACTTCCACGTTCAGACCGTAGTTGGCCGCAAGGCGCTTGAGGGGGGTATCGAGCCTGACACCTACCCTTCGCTTATCGGAACCGGCTCCGGCGCGGTCAACGCCAGCGGGGAGCAGAACGACCGCAATCTTGGCTTTTCCGCGGACGAGGTTTCCTTCTACAAGGAGCGCAACGTCCCGCTGGCAGATGCAGCCAAGATTCGGGACTTGATGCACAGGGATGGCGAGACCATCAACCTTCAAAATTACAAGGGAAAGGTGGGTCATGCCTAACCCTCCGAACAACACCATCAAGACCCCGGTCCCAGACCTGAACGAGTTGCTTGCCGAAGCTGGCGTCCAAGGTATAGCCGCAACCGACACGAACCCCACCCAAGAACCCCCCGCCCCAACCGAAGCGAAGCCCGATGGAACCTACCTCGGCTCCTTCCGTGCAGGCGATGGGCGCTGGCTCCACAAATACGTCGACGCATCCTCGCGCGATGGCGTCTCGATTCTCCCCAAAAAAGTGGAGGAGATGACGGACGAAGATTTCATGTCGACCGCCATGAGCGTGGCCGATCCCGTCTCGAACCGCATCCCGCTCAACCTTACCGTCAAGTGGCGCGATCCGCATTGGGCTGGCTTCTGGGGGAATCGCAAAGCTCAGGACGGCCGCAGCGTTCGTCGCCTCCAATCACTCGGCTTCACCGTTGCCCACAAGGAAGACTGCGAGTGGATTCCTCAGGGCGTGAACACCGACGATGGGGAGATCACGGACGGAGACCTGGTGCTGATGAAGATTCCCAAGCTGAAGCTGTTCTCTGGATTCCTCGCCGGCTATTTCCAGGAAGCTCTGCAAAAAGGCGGGAAAGCCAGTTATATGCAGCAGGCGCAGAGTTCGCTTGGCGGTCCCACCAACAAAGTCACCCACTACACATCTGCGCAAACAGCGAACGAAGCCACAGGCCTGGGGCCCATTGGCATGCCCATGGCTCGATAAGGAGAACCCGAAATGGCAGCTCTACTGACCTCTCACGAACCCATTCATGTGATTTCGACCATCAGCGGCAATCAGGAAAAGATTCAGAACATTCCCGAGCTTGCCGGCCAGGTCTTCACTCCGGGCGCTCCTGTGAACCTCACCACATCGAGCAGCGGAAGCTATGTCCAGGTATGGTCGGGTACGCCATCTTACGGGCCTCCTGGCAACCTGCTTGGCTTCTCCTCGCTTGCCGGCGCGAACCTGGGAACCAACGGCGCTGGCGTTGCGCCTCCGTTCGGCTCCATCGGTTTCCCTGGCGGCGCCGGGGCTGTGCAAAATGTGCCCAACCAGCCCAGCGCCTACAGCATCTATCACGGCGCTCCGTTCGTCAACGGCCTGACCAATGTGTTGCTGGCGACTCAGGACTCTATCTTCGAGGGCCAGTGTGACGCCTCAACCGGGTCCACCTACGCCGCCACCACATCCCTTATCGGGACGGGAGTGGGTCTGAGCATCGACTCGAACAACAACTGGTATTGGGATCTGGCGAAGACCACCGTGGGCACCAATGCAGTCGGTGTCATTGTCGGACTCAACCCGCAAGATTTTGTGGTTGGATCGACCACCACACAGGT
>CAZVYV010000165.1:0-6722 GCA_964630985.1 uncultured Occallatibacter sp. | reverse complement strand
TCCGCGCCGGTGGTATTGCCGTTCCGCTGAACCCGCAGCTCTCTCTCAGCGAAGTCAAGCGCATCCTTTTGGACAGCGGGACCCGGATTCTTGTCACCGACAAAACGGTCTTTGAGCGCAGCATACGGGACCGTAGCGAACTGAATGTTCGCGCCTGGATCCAGGCGGGCCAGGAAACAGAAACTCTCGACGGATTTGTGCGCGTTCAAAAGAGTGGCGCGCCGTTTCCCCCAGCCACAATCGATCCTGCGGCGACGGTCGCTGTCTTCCACACCTCCGGCACCACGGGGTTTCCCAAGGGGGCGGCGCTTTCAAGCCGTGCTCTTCTCGGCGCGCGTTCCTCCACGGTGTTTGCCGGGCTTTTTCTCGGCCACAAAGACCTCGCCCTGGTTGCGTTGCCCTGGTCGCACATCATGGCCGTCAGCATCGCCCTTTACGGCTTGATGGCCGGCGTCCGCGGGTGCTTTCTCGAGCGTTTCGACGTCGACGATGCTCTCGATCTGGTCGAGCGATTCGGCGTAACCGCCTTTGTTGGCGTGCCTGCGATGCTTGCCCGCGTGGTCAATAGCAATCCCGATCCCCGCCGGCTGGCCAGCCTGCGCGTCTGGCTTTCCGCAAGCGACTATCTGCCCTCTGACGTTCGCATGCGCGTGCGCGAATACGGAGCATTGCTTCGGCTGCCTGGCGGGCGGCGTATTCCTCCGATCATCCTGAACGGTTATGGGATGGTTGAGCTTGGTGGACTGGCCATGATGGGAGTCGAATTGTCGCTTTTCCCCGGCAGCGGCCAATTGTGCTTTCCGGTTCCTCCGTTTCGCGTTCGCATCGCCGATGAAAACGGCCGGCGCGTCCGGGCGGGCCAACCAGGCGAGTGCCAAATCCGCCGGCGCGGCATTGCACCGCACTATTGGCAAGACAAGGAAAACAACAATGGCCTTTTGACGGGCGATGGGTGGCTGCGCACAGGCGACTTGGCCACTCGGAACCACTTTGGCCTGATCCGCATCGTCGGGCGCATTAAAGACGTGATTAAATCCGGCGGATATTCGGTCTACGTGCGTGAGTTGGAGGAGACGATACTGGCTCATCCTTCGGTGGCTCGCGCCATTGCCTTCGGCCTGCCCCACAAGGAGAAAGGCGAAGTACCAGCTGTCGCTGTCGAGTTGCTACCCGGCTCGCCTGAAGGCGAAACCGACCTGCTGGAGTGGTGCCGGAACCACCTCGCCGCCTACAAAGCGCCGCGGCACATCTGGATTCTCGATCCCGGGGGCCTGCCTCAGAACCACAATGGCAAGTTTCTCAGGCGAGTCCTGCGCGAACGTTTCTCGGAAAAGATCGCCTGAGCATTTTCTGCAATTGTCAGTCGTGCCGCAGCGCATCCACCGGAGATAGTTTCCCCGCGCGCCAGGCCGGAACGGCGCCCGCAATCAGACCAGCGATGAGGGCGATCACCATCGCCTGCAAAAGCAGCGGCCACTCGAGGATATCGGAAACAAAGGTCGCGGTCTGCGGCAGGCTCGCAAGAACCCGCAGAGAAAGCCATCCCAGCAGCAGACCGCCCACTCCGCCCCCCAGGCCGAGAATAGCCGCCTCGAGCTCAATGAGCAGCAGAATCTGCCCTTTTTTCCATCCCATGGAGCGCAGCGTACCGATCTCCTGCGTACGCTCGAAGACGCTCATCACCATGGTGTTCGCAATCCCCAGAATGCCGATCACGAGTGCAAGCATCGACGTGCCCCAGGCAGAGGCCTGCGCAAGTTTGACGAATTGGTTGTCGCTGGCGCGCTCGGCTGCGGGAATCGCTTTCAGTCCCGGCAATGCCGCCTCGATCTCCGCTTGCGCGCGCTTCACGTAGTGATCCCACGCCTCGCCTCGCGGAGCCGGACGCAGGCGCACGTCGATCGTCGATACTTTGCCTTCCACGCTGCTCAACTTCTGCAGTTGGTCCAGCGGCATGATCACCGCATCTGCTTCGAGCGCCGAACCGCCGTGGTAAACGCCCGTCACGATGAACGGCGACCCCTCTATTTCCAGGGCGTCGCCCGACTTTTTCTTCAGCCCTTGCGCCAGAACATCGCCCAGCATCACCTCCGGCTGGCCATCGCGAAATCGCCTTCCCGAAAGGATCTGTAACGAGTCAAGCTGGTACCCACTCGCCAGCCAGCCGTAAACCAGAGCATTCTCATCCGAGGTCAGGTCCATCTCGTTGATGATCGCGGGCGCGGCTTGTGCCACAACCGGAATAATTTTCAGCTTGTCGGTCACGGATTCATCCAAGGAGGTGTTCAGGAACGTGCCGCGAATCACCGCAATGTCGGTGCGGCTGCTGGAGTAAATCTTGATCCATTGCTGTTCGAATGACCGGGAGAAGCCCACCAGGCCAACAAACGCGCCCACTGCCATGCTGATTCCGCCCAAGGTCAGCAAAGTCCTGAGCCGCCGGCGCCGCAGATTCTTCCAGACAAATTTCGTAAACGAGAGTGACGTGGCCATGAAGCCGGACCCGATTCTTCGGTGCGGAAACGAATGAAGGTTGAACGTCCAGCGAGCCCAGAAACGTTCACTCCGCCCATCCAAGAGAATAGGGGTTCACAGCCACTCTTGCAATGCGTTGCAGATTTCCTTCAGATTCCTTCGCCCATCGTGACGTACACCTGCAATCGTTCGAGCTCCACGCGATAGGCGGCGCGCTCGGCCTCTTCTGCTGCAAAGGGATCAGGCGGGCAAGGCTCGGCGCCCAGCCGGGCCTCCAGCAGTTCCACGCGTGCTGAAAGCGCGATGAGCGCGTCGGAGAGCGGGTCTTTGATGTCGTGCGGATCGGTGAGGAGCACACGTTCGCCATTGCGGTAGACAATATGCGCCGGAACGCCGACGACCGTCGAGTTCGGCGGCACATCGGTAAGAACGACAGAGCCCGCACCCACGCGCGAGTTTTCTCCGATGGTCAGGTCACCCAGGATGTTGGCGTTGTTGCCGATGAAGACTCGGTCGCAGATCGTCGGATGGCGCTTGCCGTGCTGTTTCCCCGTCCCGCCCAGAGTGACTCCCTGGTACATGGTCACGTCATTGCCTACGATGGCCGTCTCGCCGATCACCACGCCGGTCCCATGGTCGATAAACAAACGCTGGCCGATCAGCGCGCCGGGATGAATGTCAACGCCGGTGTAGAAGCGGGCCACCTGCGAGATCACTCGTGCGAGCAGGCGCACGTGGTGGCGCCAGAGCCAGTGCGATACGCGATAAAACCACACCGCCCATAGGCCCGGGTAGCAGAGCAGCACCTCAAGCCCCGTGCGCGCAGCCGGATCGCGCTCCATGATGGAGCTGATCTCATCGCGCATTCGGCCAAAGATCGCCATAGGAACCAAGGGAACAAGAGACCGAGGGAACAGGAACCGATTTTGGGCACCGAGGCCTCTTGTCGCTTGGCGCCCTTATTCCCTGTTCCCTAATCCCTATTCCCTGCTTTTTACGCCGTCACCGCGATCGGCTCGGCTTGCAGCGCCAACGCCTGCTGGCGAAGCGGCTCAAAGAGCACACTCGACAGATAGCGCTCGCCGAAGTCCGGAAGCACAACCACAATCAGCTTGCCTGCATTTTCCGGCCGTGCAGCCACTTTCAGTGCCGCCGCGGCCGCGGCGCCCGAGCTGATACCGACAAACAGGCCCTCTTCCTTCGCCAGCCGCCGGGCAGTTTCCACTGACTCGTCGTTGGTCACCTGGACCACTTCGTCGATGAGCTTGGTATCGAGAATGCTCGGGACAAATCCCGCGCCAATTCCCTGGATCTTGTGCGGACCGGGCTTGCCACCGGAGAGCACAGGACTGTCGGTCGGTTCGACGGCAATAGCCTTGAACGAAGATTTCTTCGGCTTGATGTAATTCGCCACCCCCGTGATGGTTCCGCCTGTGCCGACGCCGGAGATGAGAATGTCGACTTTGCCGTCGGTGTCGTCCCAAATCTCGGGTCCGGTCGTCTTCAGATGAATAGCCGGGTTTGCGGGATTGTCGAACTGTTGCAGGATGAACCCGTTGGGCGTCTTCTCGAGAATCTCGTTGGCCTTGGCGATGGCGCCCTTCATGCCGTTGGGGCCTGGCGTCAGCACAATCTCCGCTCCATAGGCCAGCAGCGTCACGCGGCGCTCCAGGCTCATGGTTTCGGGCATCGTCAGGATAATTTTGTAGCCTTTGACCGCGGCCACAAACGCCAGCGCAATCCCTGTATTGCCACTAGTCGGCTCAATCAAAATCGTCTTCCCGGGTGAAATCTTTCCGGCCTTCTCAGCAGCCTCGATCATGGCGAAGCCGATGCGGTCCTTCACGCTCGATGCGGGGTTCTGGCTTTCCAGCTTGGCGACGACGGTAGCGGGCAATCCCGCTGCCACACGGTTCAACCGCACCAGGGGGGTGTGGCCAATCAATTCAGTAACATTCGCGGCAATGCGCGCCATAATGATCTCCTTTTTCCGGGGCTATCGACCCGGATTGCTCATGAAACGGATTCTTGGGGAACGGTGCAGCTTGTCAGGAGGGAAAAATCGCGCGCCATCAAGCGCACTTCGGCATCGGAGCTGGCACCAGGGACGGTGTTAGCGACATCGATGCATATACATACCCTAGACCCAATGCCCTAATCATGGCAAGGGCTATTGTTTGCGCATACATGCGGCCTAAAATCCAAGACGCTGCCCGTTACTCCCCGATCAATTTACACGAGATAGGGATGCTCTGGCCGTTGACTGCCTGAAGAGACCCTTCATAAATCCCACAATCGAGCAGATTGTTTGGCGAGGACTTGCGGCCGGAATAGACGTTGATCAAAAGCTGCGGACCGCTGCTGTCGACCCACTTCATCATGGCCGGGGTTGGCTTCACACTGTCGAAGGTGGCGATCGCCCCGGGAGCGACTTCCTTCTGTACGTCGCCCAGTCCAATCTCACCCATGCGGTCCACATATTGCTTTGGCGTACCCGGAATTGGGGACGCCGTCAGATAGCCTGCAACAATCACGGTCTCTTTCCCCGCTACGAGCGTGTCCATGGCCTTCTGAGAATACGTGACTTTGACCGTGAAGCTGGCGAGTGCAGTTGGCGGGGCAGGCTTTGCATTCTGCTGTTGCGCAAGGACACGGCTATGCGTCGCAACACCTGCGACGGAAGTCAGCAGAAGCAGAATCGCCGGAACCGATAAAAGGAAGCGTTTTGCCATGGATGCAATCGTATCGCAATCACGGCAACTCAGCGAGAAATTGGCCGTTGCTGTCTCGAACCACCGCGCCCCGGAAGCGCGGCCGCGCAATCAGCCAGTATTGCGCAAGCCTGCCGAAATCCCGTTGATCGTCGCGGCGATCGCGCGATTCACATCGGGAGTGTCCTCGCCCGCGCGCTTGCGTCGCAGCATGTCCACCTGGATCAGGTGCATGGGATCGACATAGGGATTACGCAGCTTGATCGAATGAGCCAGCACCTGGTTGCTCTGGAGCAGCTCCTTCTGGCGGGTGACCGCGAGTACCGCGCGCACCGTGCGATGGAACTCCGCTTCGAACATATCGTAGATGCGCTCGCGTAGCTTCTCATCCTTTACCAACGTGGAATAAAGCCGTGCCGTGCCCAGGTCGGCTTTGCCTAACGCCATTTCGACGTTACGAAGCAGATCGATGAAAAGCGGAAACTCCTTGGCCATCGTCTGTAGCAGTTCGAGCGCGCCCGGCCGCGCAAGAAACTCGTCGATAGCGAATCCCACGCCGAACCACGCAGGCACCAGCAGCCGCGATTGCGTCCAGCCGAAAACCCACGGAATCGCCCGTAGATCGGAGAGCTTGGGTGAATCGTTGCGGCGCGCCGGGCGCGAACCGATCTTCGCGTTCTCCAGCTCACCCACGGGCGTGCTCTGCTCGAAGTACGTGATCACGCCCGGGTCTTCAAGTATGTGCTTGCGATACGAGTCATAAGCCAGGCTCGACAGTTCATCCAGCGCGGCCTCCCACTCCGGCTTGAGAATGCCGGTAAAGTGGCCTTCGGGATCGCGCGCATTGGGCCGTGCCAGCGCATCGAGCGAAGCGGCAATCATCAACTCCAGATTGCGCTCGGCCAGAACCTCGTCGGCGTATTTGAAGTTGAGCACCTCACCCTGCTCGGTGATCCGCAACTGGCCATCGAAAGAGTCGAAAGGCTGGGCGAAGATGGCGCGATGCGTCGGCCCTCCGCCGCGGCCCACCGTCCCGCCTCGGCCATGGAAGATGCGCAGCTTCAGGCCCGCTTCGCGCGCCACAACATGCAGATCGCGATGCGCGCGGAAAATCTCCCACGTCGAAGTCAGCATGCCGCCGTCCTTGTTTGAGTCGGAGTAGCCGAGCATGATCTCCTGCCAGTTGCCCCACGATTCAAGCAGCCGGCGATAGTCGGCACGGCTCCAAAGCTCGCGGCAAATTTGCGGCGCATTCCGCAAATCCTCAATGGACTCAAAAAGCGGCACCGGCATCAACCCGGGATCGCGGCCCGGTTCCTCGCCCGCACCTTCGACCGCCACGCCGCCAAGCCGCGCCAGGCGAATCACGGCCAGCACATCCTCCACAGAAGAAGCCCCGCTGATCACATACTGGCGAACCGCCTCCGGTGAGCAGCCCCCTTTCACTTCGGCCACCACGCGGAACGTCTCCAGCACGCTGGCCGTTTCCTGGGAAAGTCCACTTTGCAAATCCGGCGCGATGGTGTCGCTGATGGC
>CAZVYV010000164.1:0-6780 GCA_964630985.1 uncultured Occallatibacter sp. | reverse complement strand
CGCGCGTTGGCGGCGGATCAAAAATCGTCCGAGGAGACGCCGCTGGATGCGTTCAGGGACCCGACCGGTCTGATAAACTAGATCTCGTATTAACCCAATTGCTGCCACGGCAATTCGGGGGACGTAGCTCAGTTGGTTAGAGCGCTGCCCTGTCACGGCAGAGGTCGCGGGTTCGAGCCCCGTCGTCCCCGCCATCAATCAAGAATTTCCACGATTGATGGCTATTCCTAAAACATTCCGCCGATTCAATTCTTCAGCCATTGATGCGTCGCGGTCAACGAATCGCAGCGACCGGTGCGTTCACTGAAATGCCTGGCTCAGACTCATGGGGTTGAGACCGGAGAGAAATTTCTGCGCCTCCGCGGTGAGGGCTGCTTGCATGGCGGCCGTCGAATCATTGGAACGAAGCTTGTCAGACTGCGGCACATCGGATTGGAGACGATCAGGCTGCGGCCGGTCAATGCGAATCATGATGGGAACCGGATGCGCCGCTCCGCCGGCAAGCTCGCTGACCTGTGGCTTGAGAACGAAGAAGCTGAAATGACCCTTTGAGGCGACCTGTTGGGATTGTGAACATGATCCGGGAGTGCAGGCGACGCTGACGACGATGCTGTCGTTGACGCCATCGTTGTAATAGCCGGTGTTGAGATCGAGGGAACTGCCATCCGCGGCGGTGTACGGTAGGGAAGCGACCCGCTCGGGAGTGAGGCCTCGCGCCAGCCAGCACGAATTGGCGTCGTGATAGTAGACGAACGGCGCAACCCAGACGGCGAGGATGACCTCATCCGAATCCGGAGCGGAGTAGGCTCCACTTTCTACGAGCGTTTGTCCACCCGACTGTTCGTACCAAGTGCGGGTCAAAGCGAAATTGCCAATCTGTTTTGGGAAGCGTGCGAGAGATGCGGCTGACGGAACGGTTGAGGCAGGTTCGCTTTGCCGCGATCGAAGTGCCGAAGAAGGCAAAGCGAGAACCGTCACAAGCACAGCGACAAATGCGGCGCACTTGACGAAGAGGCTGTTGTGTCGCGACGCCGGATTTTCGATGCGGGTTTGCGGGCCGTCATCGGTGCCATCGAGATCGACAGAAGCTGGTTCCGCTTTCAGGCTCGCGAAACGTACAAAGATCAGGATAGCCACAAGAAACAAGCAGCTTCCAATGACGTAGTCGGCCTGCTTCGCGACATTTTCAAGCGCGGGATGGCCGACAGCGATGCGGTAGTAGATGACGAGGACGCAAAGGCGGATGAAGTTGAAGAGGTATCCCAGCAAGACCCCGCCGATGACGTATGCTGCCCAGCGTCGCAGGGTAACGCGCTTGAGGTAGCCGAGAATGAGGGCCAGGTATCCCAACGTGACCGCGCCGCGAATGCCATCGCACCCTGGCGCGATGAACATGCCAAAATCGGGCGAGAACATGAGGCGTAGCTGCGGGGTGGTGGGCGCGAAATGGATGAGGGTGGCAAAGTCGCGCGCGACGCGGGCAGAAATGTTCTGCAGAGGAATATCAATCATGCTGCTGGAGAGCACGGGCACCGGCTGCGAAAGCAATAAAAGCGCGAGAGGGAACCAGGCCTTGCGCCACACACGCACGCCGGCAAGCAGAAGAACGATTCCGCTGCCATAGAAATAGACAGGCAACGTGAGCGGAATGAGGGAGACGAGCGCATTGCCTGCAGTAAAGAAGAGTTCGGCACTCTGGTGGAGAATGCTGACGAAGAATGCGGCGCCGATCAGGACCAGGCCCCACCAGTTCCCCGGAAGTTGCCAGCCATTTTGGCGCCAGACGCGAAGAGTGAGAATGATGCTGGCCGGCGGGATCAGCATGCCGATCGAACGCAACGGATCGGTGGTCCAGCAGCGCCAGAGCAGAGCAAGCTCGCGCTCGATGCCGAGGCAGCCAACTGCGGCAAGAACAATGATGGCGCACCAGAGCGCGATGGAATGCGCAGAAGGCCGGCGAGAGTTCGCGGGTGGTTCGAGCGCGGCCCGTTCGAGCGCGATTCGATCGGATTGCTGTGTCGCGAGTGCCATCTCTTAAACTGACCGTCCTTCGTTGGATATCATCGCATCCCGATGCGCGCTCGTATATGTCGATATGCGCTACGGCGTTTGCGGCGGTCCGGCCAACGGCGTTTTTACTGGAGCAGCGACACCGATGAACTCGGTGAGAGTGTTCTTGCCGGAGTTCGTCAGCCAGAGATTTCCGCTGGCATCGATTGCCAGAGCGTATGGATCGAGAAGGGAAGCGTCGGCGCCGAATCCGCTTGAGGGCGAAAGAAAACTGCCGGGCGCTGTACTTGACGCGCCACTAAGCTCAGAGAGCGAATTGCCCTGGTAGTTGGCAACCCAGACCGTTCCCGCTCCGTCGACCGCGATTCCTTGAGGACGCAGCACGCCGCCACCCGTTGCGGCATCGAGCTCGAGGGTTCCGCAGGTATTCACCTCACTGATGCTGTTGCCGTAATAGTTGGCGATCCATAGGTTGCCCTTCTGGTCGGCGGCAACGCCTGAGGCTCCATTGCAATCGCAGTCGAAATTGGTCACTTTGGAGCCGTCCCCGGAGATTTCGGTGATGGGAAGCAGGCCGCCTTGATTTACGACCCAGGCGTTGTGACCGGCGTCGACGGCCAGCGCGACGGGGAACGCAAGCGATGTGCCACCCCAGCCGGAAGAGCTTGAGATCGCCGCGCCAGAGCTCGACAGAAGGGTGACTTTCGAGTCACCGTAATCGGCGAACCACACATTGCCGTTGGTGTCAGCGGCCACGCCGAGGGGAAAGTAGATCCCTCCGCTGGTGATTCCGGATGCGATGACTTGGCCGGAGGAATTCAGCTCGGTGACATCGCCGTTGCCACTGTTCGAAGTGGTTTGCTCGTTGGCGATCCAGACGTTGCCTTGGACATCGAGCGCCATGCCATAGGATTCGTTGATACCGGAGCCCGTGATTCCCGTGGGGAAGACTGCGGCGCCGGCCGGAGAAAACTCTGAAACAGTGTTGAAGTAGCTCGAGGCCCAGACGTTTCCGGATGCGTCCACCGCGACCGATGCGGGCGAATCCATGCCTCCGCCCGAGAGGGTGTTATGCAGCATCCAGTCAGGGGGCGCGGCGGCGAGGGCCGGCGAGAAGACTGCGTTGGCTGAAGCGAGGGTGTAGATTTCTGACACGTTGTTCGCCGGAGCGCGCGCGATGTTGAAAGCCGCGTCGAGCATGTTGGTCGGAGCCGCGCCGCTCGTTGCAGCGTTAAAGAGCGGGGAACAAGCACTGCCGCCGGCAGACGTAGAACACGAGACCAGCGCATTGGCCAGAGTGTTCAGCTTGGTGGTGGGCACCGTGAGCGTCGAGGGAAGCCCGGCTCCGGGCGACGCACCGGTGGCGGTATTCACCAGTTGACTGGCCGTTGCGAAAGCATTGTCGAGGCCAATTGTATTTGTGCAGCTGGCGCCGATAATGCCGCCGCTGGACATGAAGGAAGCAAGCGCCCAGACCGACGCGGCTGTCGTGACTTCATCGACGGCGAACGAATTCCCAGAATTCAAGCTACCGCAAGGGCCGAGCGCGGTCATCAGCCAAAGCGATGAGTTGGACGAAGCCGCAGAGGCCGGCTGGCCGCCTTTAGAGAGCAGATAGACAGGAGTTTGCGCCGAAGGACAGGTGTAGCCGGCAGCAACGCTGAAACTTCCATCGGCGGCGGTGACGAGCGCCGTCGTCAGTAGCGGCGTGGAAGCCGAGCCATTGCCTGAATTGCCCGCCGCAAAGAGCTGGACGGAAGCGCCAACGACTGGCTTTGCGCCAGCCATCACTTTGCCGCTAAAGGAAACGCCGGCGACAGGAGTTCTGGATGGACAGGACGCGGGCGTGCTGGAACCGACGCTACGGGTACAACCGCCTCCACCGCCGCCACCTGTTGTGACAATTCCGCCGCAACCGATCAATGCGGCAGAACAAAGTGCGGCCAGACTGGCAGAAAGCGAAAGCGAAAGAAGAATGAGGGGAAGTTTCACCGTTGGATTCCCCAATCCATGTACGAGCCGAATCGCTGGTTGAAGGCTAACGCTTGCGTCTGCGCGCTGCCCGCACACTTGCCGCGAGGGCGCCCGCACCACCCACAAGGGCCAGCACAATGGTTGGATCTTCCGGCGAGTCAGCACATCCGGTTTGCGCGCGCAGCGGGAGAACAACGGTGGCCAGCAACAGGGCCAGGAGAAGAGCGTAGCGGCGAGTCATTCGGAACTCCTTCTCTTCAACAGCAATCTGTCAGCGCAAATCGGGTGTCGCCGGTGGGCCAGGCCCACGGCAATCACATCCAGAATACACGGAAAAATGTGTTAGGTGGCTATGCCCCGAAAGGGTTACCTGAGGGATAACTGCCGAGTTTCCCACAGTCTGTCCGCTTTGGCTCGGATTGCCTGATTTACACGACTTCCCGGTGGTCAAAGCCGTTCCGAATGGCGAAAAAGGCGTCTTTCGGGCGGTAATCGCGATCGAAGGGTAGCGAACGCTGGGGGCGGTTGGGCTGCTTGCGATGGTGCGTTGGCCCGCTATCGAGCCACGTGAACCGGTCGCTCAGGTCCCAGGTGAGCACAAGCTTTACCGCTGGATTGGCGAGAGCGACGCGGAGGTAGTCGTCATAAGTTTGGGCAATGATGGCGTCGCGCTTGACGGGGTCGTCGGAAACGATGTCGTCCTCGTTCACATCCATTTCAGTGAGGTAGACCTCAAGGCCCATTTGGTGTATGGCCTCAATGTAATCGGCCAGACCTTTGCCGAAAGTGTCGGGCTGCGCGGCTTTTACGTGGCTTTGAATCCCGACCGCGTCGAGAGGCACGCCGCGCTTCTGCATGCCGCGCAGCAGTTCGAGAATCAAGCGCCTGCGCTCCGCATTGTTCTCGTTGTCGTATTCAACGCCGTAGTCGTTGTAGGTAAGCTTGGCGTGCGGGTCGGCCGCACGCGCGGTCCGAAAAGCCAGATCGATATATTCCGGCCCCATTTGCTCGTACCAGAAAGACTTTCGCAATCCACTGGGTTGGCCGTCACTGGGAAGAATAGCTTCATTGACGACGTCCCACGACTGGAATTGGCCGGCGTAATGCTTGCAGACGGTGGTGATGTGGTCGACAAAAAACTGCCGCGTGTTGGGGCGATTCTCCTGCGTCTTGATCCAATCGGGAACGGACTCGTGCCAGCAGAGAGTGTGGCCGCGCATCAGGATGTGATGGCGTTGCGCGAACGCCAACAGGAAGTCCGGGCGCGAGAAGTCGTAGCGAGCGGGCTCGGGGCGCAAGGCGATCCACTTGAGTTCGCCGGTGGGCACAACGATGCCGCACTGCTCGCCGATCAGCTCGGCAAAGTCGGGATCGTCTTGCACGTTGTGAATGATGACTGCGGAGCCGAAGACGAGGCCGTGGCGGCGCGCATGAGCCTGGAGTGAGCGCGATCCCGCGACGTCGTGGAATGTGTCGGGCAGGACCGCTGGGATCGCCGAGGGATGTGCGCAACCCATGAGCAATGAAGCAGCTGATCCTGCGGTAGCAATTGCCGCTGCGGCTCGGGCGCCTTCTGCGATGAACTCTCGCCGTGTTTGCATTGGAATCATGCCCCTTTCAGCGGAGCGTGAAGAAAAAGGCCGGCTCGCTAATTTTCGGTTGAACCATTTCACGATTACCAGGGGTTGGGGCCGAGCGGCTGATAGTGGACCCAGTCGAAATCGACGGCTCCGGGTTGGGTGGATTGCGTAGTGTAGGCAAACAGAGCGGGACGTGAGCCTTTCCACCAGCTGAAGTGGATGGGAGTGGGCGCGCCCAGCTGGCGGAATGTCGCGCCGTCGTCAAGACTATAAGAATACGCAGCCTGATCGCCGTTCACTTCGACGCGAAGCTGAATCAAAGGCTGTAAAAGTGACGGCCCATCCGTGTGGTCGTGTTGATGAAAAAGGCTTAAGTGGCGTTCGCTTTCAGACTGCACAATTTCAAGCCCGCTGGCGGAGTATTCAAACATCGTCAGGCCGGCGTGAACGCCCGGCTTCATATCCGTCAAATCGACGCGAACGGTGAACTGGAAGGCGTTGTCCTGCATGGTCTGCGTGAGCGTGTTGCGCGCGGAAAGTAATCCGTCCGCCTGCATTGGGATGAGACGCAGAAATCCGGGCCGAGCGCTCAACGACCAATGCGCATCGTCCGGGTTATGGTTCCACTCCCATTGCGGCCCGAGAATTGTGCCATCGAAGCCATCCGATGTCTGTGGCCGCTGGCGCGAGGTTACGCGAGGGTTGCCGGGAATCGGGCCGGAGGGAGCGGGCTGACCGGCAGACGCACCATCAGGGTCCGCGCCGATCACCGGCCAATCATCGTGCCAGCGGACCGGTTCAAGGTGGACGATCCGCCCGTGCGCGCCGTCGGCCTGGAAGTGAACAAACCATCCTTCGCCGTCGGGCGTCTCAACATACCCTCCCTGGTGCGGACCATTGATATTGGTTGAACCCTGTGCGAGCACCACGCGATGCTCGTACGGACCATAAATCTGGCGCGCGCGCAGCACGACCTGCGATCCGCCGCCCACACCCCCGATGGGGGCAAAAATGTAATAGAATCCGCCGCGCTTATAGAGCTTGGGGCCTTCAAGGACCGGCAGATGTTCGGGGTCCTGAACAATGACTTTTCCGTCATCGAGCACGTGCTTGCCATCCCGCGACATGCGGTGCAGGATGAGTGGGCCTGCACCGGTTCTCGAGTGAATCAAGTAAGCGTTTCCGTCATCATCCCAAAAGGGGCAGGGATCCTCGA
>CAZVYV010000163.1:0-6802 GCA_964630985.1 uncultured Occallatibacter sp. | reverse complement strand
AACCCAGCCTGGGAACTGGATAGATCGGATGCCCACCTCTCCGACAAGCCGGTTTTACGTCCAAGTGACGCGAACTCAGTCGTAAGTCTGAGTGATCTGTTTACTGATATAACTCCCGGTTAGGTGACAAACCCTTCGGAACGTCAAATGCGAGATTTAGCATTCGAGCGAGCGACAGTAAAGAATGCTGGCGGCAAATGTCAGAAAGCGTTCACGGCAGTGATGAACTCCTGTTCATCCATGTATCCGATGCCGCAACAGTACACGGGCCAGTTCGCGTTGGTGATGGGATTCGATGTGTTGTTCCCGGAGAAGAAGGCGCCCTGATATTGCATTTTGGCCGCATTCGAGGCGAGCAGCGTGGAATACAGTTCCGGTAGCGAAGCAGCGAGAGGGCCTTCGAGTTCATAGGCTTGCGAGAATGTGTAATAGCTGCTAAATGCTGGAGGCGTCGCCAGCAGGTTGCAGTTCACAGCGAAATAGTCGAAGGGGGCGAGGGTCAAGCCATCCATTGCGAAGATTTTGTAGGCGGGGTTATTGCCAAAGAACGCACTGATACCCGCGGTAATTGCCAGCGCATTGCCCCGCGACATCAGCCGGAATTCGTCCATGTGCGTATGACCCGCAAGAGACATGGCAATCACGCCCGGATACTTTTCAATGATGCCTATGAACGTTTTCTGATTGTTGTCAGCCCACATCATCGTGGCTATCGCGATCTTGCCATTCACGTCATTCGATGAAGCGCCGGTTGTGCTCTCAACCGCCCCGGGGGGCGCATGCATCAGCAGCCACACCTTCTTGCCAGACCAGGTGGCTTTGGTAAGCTGGGCATCAAACCACGTAAACTGATCCGCGATCATGGTCGGATCGGCCGTAACACCGGGGGAAAGGGCGAACGTGTTCAGTGCAATGATCATCAGATTCATTCCCGCGGGCTCGACCGCATAGTATCCGCCCTTGGTCATGCTGCCAATAACATCCTGCTGATTCCCCGTGCTATTCAATGCGAGCGTGTATAACTGCTCCGCATTGCTCGCAAGAAAATTGATGTCCGGTCCATAACCGGTATAGGAATCGCAGTTACCCAGCGCGAAGTAGACGGGGATCTTGCCCACAGCTGCTCTGATCTGCTGCAAGACAAATGTGAGTGTCTTGTCGACAAATGCGGAAGCTTCGGCAGCCGTCTTGTTCGCCGAATACAACGGATAAAGCTGGTCGAGGCCGTGGCCAAGAAAGTCTCCTGTAAACAGGACCGCCGGGCTTGATCCAAGGTTCTGCCTGATGCTGGCGAGCGCCAGACTCAGGAGCGCATAGTTTGTGTCGGCTCCAGGCGCCGAAGGCTTACTGTTCGTCACATTCGCCGTCCCCTGGAAGATTGCCGGCCACTCGGTGGTATTTGCCGCATCAAGCTGCGCTACCAGCGCCACATTCGCTGCCACCGTTGCTGGATTCAGCGCCGCATTTCCCGGGAGAAACGGATTGATATATGGCTGGAAATGTACATCGGAGAAAACGGGTACCGAGAAGTGATCGGAGCCGGTAATGGTGGCTCCGCCGCATCCGCTGATGAGGCCGGCGCTTGCCAAGCCCGCTACCTCAAGAAATGTGCGGCGTGATAGTTCTGACATTCGATCTTCTCCTTTGATCACTGCTGTTAGATCGTCTCGACAAGGGCGGTCAAAACTGAGGCGCCGTTGGCGGAAGCGTAGGGATCTGCCCAATAGGAAGGCTCAGTCAAGAATGCTTCGATCAATTAACTATCGGCATTTCTCGGAATCCGCATCAGCTGCTCTTCCTGTATTTGCTCAAGAGAGTGAGAGTGAGGCGCTCGGAACAAACATAGAACCGGCTCTTTCGGGACTCGTCGATTCCCAAAAGCGGAATCTCATTCCATCTCGACATTCGGCATGCTGCGAAAGCGACGGAGCCTTCACCTCATGTTCATCACTGCACTTGGGCTATGCGATTCTGGCATTTCAGCCGCGTGACAACGGCGCATAGATCCGTAAGTTGCCGCAAGATCTGTCGTCGATCGCGACGATGCGCTGCCGCATGGTGATTTAAATCACATCCCGCTTCGGTCTTATAACGTATCTTTGCCTCTACGTCCGCAGCACGGGGTTAGGTCGATTTGGACGCGATCCACAGTGATGAACAGGAGACTTTCATGCAATCAATGCGTTGGCTGGCCCTTTCCTTGGGCACGACATTGCTGTTTTTTTGTGGCTGCGGCAGCAATGGCGGCAGCGCAAAGGCTCCCATTTCCCTGAGCTACAGTGCCAGCACCGCGGTTTTTACGAAGGGAGTGGCGATTTCTTCTGACAACCCGACGACCAGCGGCGGGGCGGTAAGTTCATACAGTGTCAGCCCGGTACTTCCTGCGGGATTGACCCTGAGCGGCAGTACTGGCGTCATAAGCGGAACTCCCTCGACCGTGACAGCCCAGACGAGCTACACGGTGACGGCGACCGGTTCGGGTGGCAGCACGACCGCAACACTCTCGATTACAGTGAATGATCAGGCGCCTTCGTCGTTTAGCTACGCGGCGGGCACGGCGACCTATATTGTCAATGCGCCGATCACGGAAAACGACCCGTCCAACATGGGCGGTGCCGTCACCTCGTACAGCGTTAGTCCCGCGCTTCCAGCGGGGTTGAGCTTGAGCACGGCCACAGGGAGCATCAGCGGAACTCCCACGGCGGTGACTTCAAAAACAAAGTTCACAGTCACGGCGACGAACACCGGCGGCAATGCCACCGCAGCGGTGTTTATCACGATTAACTCTGCGACTCCCGCACCCCTGGCCGCCCCGGCGGGATTGGCCTATCTGCCCGGCAATGCAACGTACACAGTGGGCGTGGCGATTCCAGCCAATGTGCCAACCAGCACCGGCGGGGTGCCGCTTCCGTATACGGGCGCGGGAGGAATTCCGATCCCGGCATACAGTATCTCGCCCACGCTTCCCCAAGGTCTGCGAATCGACGGCACAGTACTCGCACCTCTTGGCGACCTTCCCAATGGAATTATCAGCGGAACACCCGCGGGCCCATCGCCGCAGACCACTTACACGGTGACGGCCAGCAACCCGGCGGGAAGCACGACCGCGACATTGACCATCGCAGTGCTTGCGGCTGCGGCGGCTGCTCCTGCGGGACTTGCTTACAGCACTCCGGCGCCGGTGTATGCGGCGGGAACTCCGATCATGCCGAACAATCCAACCGTCAGCCCTCTGGGAGGAGCTCCGACCCATTACAGTGTGTTCCCCGACCTTGGGCAAACTGGATTGACACTGGATCCATCGAGCGGCGTGCTGAGCGGAACGGCTGTGGCTCTGTCCTCGACGACGGCATCACCGCTCACGGTGACTTACACTGTCACGGCCTCCAACTCGGAGGGCGCGGTCACTGCGCCATTGACGATCACAATCTACAACTCGCATCAGGCTGTGCCCAACATGGCCCAATCCATCGATCCGCTCGCAGCTCCGGGCTCCAGTTTTCAATTCCTGGACACCGGCATGGTCGTGACCGACACCTACAATTCTCAAGTGGCGCCAGTGGAGTGGATGGCGGGGCAGGCGGTCAGCACGGCAGTGAATCCGAACCTGAATCTTCTGGCCGTTTTGACGAGCGGGTTCAACCGCGTCTTCCATGAGGCATTCCCATTCTTCGACCCGCTTTATTCAAGTGAATATGTCTTTCTCTACGACATCAGCACGGACACACCAGTATTCAAGCAGGCCATCCCGGTCCCCAACGCATACCACGGGCTGGCCTGGGATCCGGCCCCAGGCAATAACGCGCTTTACGTCTCCGGGGGCATGGGCGACGCACCCTTCGGCACTGACCCTATTCCGTACACGGTCAACGGCGCTCCGGCCACCAACAACGGAGACAATGTTCACATCATTACCCAGCGGCCGGACAAAAGCTGGGCGCTGGCCGCGGAACTGGACCTGGGCCAGAACATCTCCGGGCAAGCGGTGGTGAATGGGCACCCCTCAGGCAACGGCCTTCCAGTGCCCAATAACCAGTTCGCTTCGGTTAACAGCGCCGTCTACGTGGCTCCCATGGCCGCCGGCCTTGCGCTTTCACCGGATGGCCTGACTCTGGTTGTCGCTAACTATTACAACGACTCGATCACGGTTTTCACCGGAGGCCTGAGCATCTGGCTGGATCAATGGGTGCCGGATCCGGCGTCTCCACAACAGTTTCAGGGGACGCTGCCGGGAACTGAGCTCGATCTGCGTCCGGGCGAGGCTGCCAGTTCGCCGGAGTCCGGCACGCCGGGCGGAGAGTACCCATTCTGGGTTGTGGTCACAGGCAAAAGCGGACCCGCGGCGACAGCTTACGTTTCGAGCCTTCGCGACCGGGAAATCGACGTGGTGAACCTGGGAGAAAGCTGCGCGAATGGCACAACAGGCCCTGGTTGTTTTTTGCAGGCTTCGCCGGTCGTCAATGCCCGCATTCACGTCAAGGGTCAGCCGAACAAGATGACGCTGAACGCGGCCGGGACGCTTCTGTACGTGGCCGAAGATGAGTCGGACACGGTGGATGTGATCGATTTGAATCCGCGAGATGTGGGTGTCCCCAGCCAGAATCAGCCGGCAAGAGTCAATACGGTAATCGAAACCATTCCAGTCATCGCTCCTCCGTCAGTTATGTCGGGCTCTCCCCTGGCACAGTACACCGGCGCAAACACTAACAGTGTGACGCTCTCTGCGGATGAGCAGTATCTCTACGTCACCAATGGAAATCTGAACAACATCGCGGTGGTGAAGCTGACCGGCACCAATAGCGGCGACCAGGTGATCGGCTTGATCCCGACGGGCTGGTATCCGAATTCGGTGGCTCTGAGCCCCGATGGCACGTCGGCTTACGTGGTCAACTCAAAGTCGCCTACGGGCGCGAATCCGAACTGGTGCTACGTCTACGGGCCAGCCGGGTACCCGACCTGTATGCCCGCCAATGAATACAATCCCCAGTTGACGAAGGCCGGGTTGCAGACCATTCCGCTGGCCGGAGCCCTGGCCCAGCCAGAGCTCAATACACTGACCAGCGAGGTGACTGCCGATAACCACTTTGGCAGCGTCGAAACTGCGAGCCAGGCCGCGACCATGGCCGCAGTACGCAACGGCACTCAGCATGTCATCTATATTCTCAAGGAAAATCGCACCTACGATCAGGTTCTGGGTGACCTGGGTCGCGGCAATGGCGATCCAGCGCTGACTTTGTTTGGGCAGGCGATTACGCCCAATGAACATAACCTGGCGCTGGACTTTGTGACGCTGGACAATTTTCTCGCCACCGCCGAAGTGAGCAATGACGGTTGGCCGTGGAGCACGTCGGCCCGCGCTCCGGATGTGGTGGAACACCAGTACCCAGTCAATTACGCGCAACGCGGATTGAGCCTCGATACCGAGGGCATGAACCGCAATGTCAACGTTGCGATCCCGTCTCTGGCCCAGCGCCAGATGTCTGACCCGCTGATGCCGGGCGGCGCGCTTTCACCCAATGTGACTGGCGGTGAGGATCTGTTGCCGGGCCAGGCCGATGTGGATGCGCCCGATGGCCCCAACGATGAGGTGAACACCGGCTACCTGTGGAACGATGCACTGCGCGCCGGTCTGACGGTTCGCGATTACGGCTTCTTTGTCGACACCAACTGCTACAACGAGCCGAGATGCCAAACCCCGCTGGCGCATGACCCGTTCTCTACCGGCACTATCGTTGCTCCACCGACGAATGTTGCGCTCGCGCCGTTCACCGATCAGTACTTCCGCGGTTTCGATCCCTCTTTTCCGGACTTCTACCGGTTCAAGGAGTGGGAACGTGACTTCGATACCAACTACGCCTCAGGCGGACTGCCGAATCTGACCCTGATTCGTTTTATGCACGACCACACCGGAAACTTCGGCACGGCGATCGACGGTGTAAACACCCCGGAGCGCGATGTGGCCGACAATGACTATGCGGTCGGCCTGGTGGTACAGAAGATTGGCAATAGCCCGATCTACAAGAACAACACATTGATCTTTGTTGTGGAAGACGATGCTCAGGATGGCGGAGACCATATGGATTCGCACCGCACCACGGCGTACGTGGCCGGGGCCTACGTGAACGATGCGGTTATCTCCACGCCTTATACCACGCTCAACTTCATCCGCACTATGGAAGAAGTTCTGGGTCTGCCTCCGATGAACCTGAATGATGCGCTGGCCGCGCCTATGAGCGACATCTTCGGCACCATGCCGAGGTCCTGGACTTTTAGCGCCACGCCGGCCGCGATTCTCTATTGTTCGCAGCTGCCTTTGCCCAGTTCGAACACGCCGTGCAACGACCCGACGCCTAACGCGAAATACTGGGCGCGCGTCACAAAGGGGATGAACTTTACCGACGCCGATCTCGTCGACGGGGAAACCTTCAACCGTGTTCTCTGGAAAGGAATGATGGGCAACATGCCATATCCCTCCAGGCCAAGCGGAAAAGATCTGCGACAAAATCGCGATAACCTTCTCGCCCATTATCTGCAGTCCCCTCGACCAAAGGCGATGCCAAAGCCGGCCGCGGACTGACGATCGAGGTTCTGTACGCCGGAGTCTCGCCACATCATGGCGCAGGCTTCGACAATTCGCGGGTCGCCGAGATTGCAGAAACGAAGGAGTCACGATCGCGTGGATTCGTAGAGTGGATAAACGCCTCTGTTCGGTGATTTCCAGTGCGGGACTTTTTCCACTTGGGTGTAAAGTCGGCAATCCGGACATTACTCCATTTTCGAGTTCTGTCCGGTTAGCCGGTAA
>CAZVYV010000162.1:0-6836 GCA_964630985.1 uncultured Occallatibacter sp. | reverse complement strand
AAGTTCCAAGGGGTGATGAGGCCGACGACGCCGACGGGCATGCGGACGGACATTGCGAACTTGTTCTGAAGCTCGGACGGGGTCGTAATTCCGAAGAGCCGCCGGCCCTCGCCAGCCACATAGAAAGCCTCGTCAATGGCTTCCTGCACGTCGCCGCGGGTTTCAGCCAGTACCTTGCCCATCTCCCGCGTCATCTCGCGTGCGTATTTTTCCTTGTTTTGGATGAGATTGTTACCTGCGCGGAGGAGAATCTCAGCCCGCTTGGGCGCGGGAACCAGCCGCCAAGTGGCAAAGGCCTTCTTTGCGGCAGCTACGGCCAGGGCCACATCTTCGGCGTGGGAGGACGGAAACGCGCCTATGACGTCGGAGTGGTCGGCGGGGTTGAGGTTGAGCATGGTCTTGCCGCCCGCGGCCGGGAGCCATTGGCCGCCGATCAGATTCTGATAGCTGGGATAGGTCATAAGGCAGTTCTCAGTCCTTGGTTCGCAGTTGACAGCCGGGAGCGGTCGGAAGGAAGCCCCGTTGCCGCCGACCCTTCTTCGACCGTAACTGAATCCGCCAAACAGCGTACGCCTGAGGGGTGGATCCCGGCCAGCCGAGGCAAGTTGAGGGGATCGTCGCCAACTCCCGTTAACTAAGGCGGCACGCCTGACGCCGGGTGACTCCTTTGTGCTATGAAGCATTCGCAACGGCCAAGGGCAAGTAGCCGTACAATAGGCTTTGAGGCACAGTCAAATTTCAGCTTTTTGAGGAAGATTCAATTTCTCCATGTCAATGAACGGATATCACTCTCGTTCCTCACGGTCCCATGGGTTCCGCTCGCTGTTCAGCATGTTTTCGAGCGATCTGGCGATCGATCTGGGCACCGCCAATACCCTTGTGTACGCGGCCGGCAAGGGCATCGTCGTCAATGAGCCGTCGATTGTAGCCATTAACAAGACGACTGGCGAAGTGGAGGCGGTGGGCAAGGAAGCCAAGGAGATGCTGGGGCGGACGCCCGGCAACATCGTGGCCATCAAGCCCATGAAGGACGGCGTGATCGCCGACTTCAAAGTCACCGAGAAGATGCTCAACTACTTCATCCAGAAGGCGCACAACCGCAAGATGCTGGTGCATCCGCGGATCGTGATCGGCGTGCCCTCTGAGATTACGCAGGTGGAAAAGCGGGCGGTCGAGGACTCGGCCTATCGCGCCAAGGCCAGCGAAGTCTACCTCGTGGAACAGGCCATGGTGGCGGCGATCGGCGCTGGGTTGCCCATCACTGAGCCGGGCGGCAACATGGTGGTCGACATCGGCGGCGGGACAACGGATATTGCCGTCATCTCGCTCTCGGGCATCGTCTATTCGCGCTCCGTGCGCATGGCCGGCAACCAGATGGACGAGGCCATTACCAACTACCTTAAGCGCAAATACAATCTGCTGATCGGCGAGCGGACTGCCGAGGCGATCAAGATTGAAATAGGGTCGGCCTTCCCGCTCGACAAGCCGCTCAGTATCGAGATCAAGGGACGCAACCTGATCGAGGGCGTTCCCAAGAGCATCACCATCGACGACAGCGAGATTCGCGAGGCGCTGGGCGAGTGCATCGCCGTCATCATGAATGCGATTCGCGTGGCGCTGGAGCGCACGCCGCCCGAGCTCTCGGCCGACATCAGCGATCGCGGCATTGTGCTGACCGGCGGCGGGGCTCTCATCAAGAATCTTGACAAGCGCATTCGCGAAGAGACCGGCCTGCCCGTATCCGTGGCCGACGATCCGCTGGCCTCAGTGGTTTTGGGCACAGGCAAGATGCTCTCGGACTTCCGGCTGCTGCGCAAGATCAAGATCGACTGAAAGAACAGGGAATAGGGAATGGGGAAGAGAAAAGCCCGTCGGCCCCCGTCCTCATTCAAAACGCGGCATTCCGCCCTCTGACCCCTAAGCCCTGAACCCTGGCTGTTATGGAATCGTTCATCGCCCGCTACCGAAACCTTGTGGTGCTGCTGGCACTGCTGATGCTGCAGCTCATGGGGCTTGCGATGCAAGTGCGCCGGACCACAAGCGGCACGAGCACCATGGGAGACACCGACCCTGGCGGCGTGCGGCTGATCCGGCTTTGGGCGAATGGCGTGATCTCTCCCCCGGAGCGATTGATTCACTCCAGCACGTCGGGGATGTCGACTCTGTGGTCGAACTACATCGATCTGGTCCATGTCCGCCAGCAGAACCAGAATTTAGAAACTACTGTGGACCGGTTGAGGCTCGAGCAGGCCGCGTTGCTTGAGGATGCACGACAGGGCGAGCGACTGCAGGCCATGCTCGGCTTCCAGCAAAAGTACATTTATTCGACACTAGCCGCGCAAGTCTATGGATCGAGCGGCAGCGACCGTTCGCACGTTTTCTATATCGACAAGGGCTGGCACGAGGGACTGAAGCCGGATATGGCGGTGATTACTGCGGAAGGCATTGTGGGTAAGGTGCGGGATGTCTTTCCGCATACCTCGCAGGTGCTGGCCGTGAATGACACCACGAGCGGCGCAGGGGTGATTCTGGAGACGACGCGCATCCGTGGAGTGCTTCGTGGCGATGCCACGGGACAGCTCGAAGTGGTGGGCGTGACGGCCGATGAGCGAATTAAGCCGGGCGAACATGTTCTGACCGCTGGGGGCGATCTGATCTTTCCGCGCGGGCTTGCTGTGGGCGTGGTGAAGAAAGTGGTTCGCGATCCCGATCGCGACGGCCTCGTGGACATTATTCTTACGCCGGCAGCGCCGCTGGACCGGCTGGACGAGGTGCTGGTGATCACTTCGACCGAACCTCGCTTCTCGCCCGAGCAGGAGCAAGACCTTTCAAAGAGCGCGGCAGAACAAGGCGCTGTCCCCGCAGGGATCAAGGATCAGATGAAAGCGTCGGAGATCATGGCGGAAAAGCTGCCGGGACTGATCGACCCCAACCTGCCTCCGGATCAACAGCCATTGAACGATTCGACCAACCCCACCATAGCGCCGCGGCCTCCGCAGCCGTTGCATCCCGACCAGTACTCAGCCGGCACAAATGACGACTCGGGCGCACCGCCAGATGCGAGTTCCACGCCTAAGACAAATCATCCCCCCACAGCTCCCGCGGGCCCAGGCAGCGGGACGACGCCGTCGCCAAAGCAAAAACCGCAATCAACAACGCCGAGGAATCCATAGTCATGTCTGTGCTAGGCGCCGAATTCCGGCGCGATATGGAGATCCGCCGGTATCCGCTCCTGGTTTACACTCTGGTTCCGCTGGGTGCGCTGGTGCTGCAGGCATGGCTGCCGCGAGTGGTCGGCCGCTACGACTGGTTCGACCTGCCGCTCCTGGTGACCATCTTCTTTGCGCTGGGCCGCCGCAATCCATTGCAAGGAACGTTGATGGGAGCGGTGATGGGGCTGTTCCAGGATGCGCTGTCGCATAACGCCATCGGCATCAATGGCATCGCCAAGACTATCGTCGGATTTCTGGCCGGCTCCGTGGGTATTCGCATCGATGTCGATAATCACACGATCCGGGTCCTGCTCGCCTTCGGGCTTTCACTGCTTTCAAGCGCCATCTATATTTTCGTGGCTCGCTTTCTGCTCGGCCTGGCCGCGGACTGGAACGGACTGACAGAGTTGCTGCGCGCCGTGGGCAATGGATTGATTGCATTGGTGCTGTTTCCGCTGCTCGACCGTCTGCGGGTGAGGGACTGAAAGATAGGGAATAGGGAATAGGGAAGAGGGAATGTGGAGCAGGAAGCGCGATCAGGAGTCTAAGAGCAAGAACTGAATTCGCTGTATTCTGAAGAGTAGGACAATGGCCTTTAGCATCAACCGCGGCGAGAAGCTTTCCACCGTCAAACTGACGTTTGTGCAGTACGGCATTCTTTTAATGATGCTCGGCCTGGCCGCGGGCCTGTGGCGTCTGCAGGTGCTGAACGTCGACAGCTACCGCGTGTTGGCTGACCAGAATCGAATTCGCAAGGAACCGATTCTGGCGCCGCGCGGCAAACTCTTCGACCGCGAGAGCCGGCTCGTCGTTGACAATTACCCATCGGTCACCTGCTTCCTGGTGCGCGAACAAAACCGGAATGTAGACAACGATCTGCCCCTGATCGCACATGGGCTCGATCTCGATCTCGATCAGTTGCGGGCCACCCTGAGGCGCTTCCGTACACAGCCCGGCTATCAGCCGATCCCCATCAAGCTGGACGTGACTGCCGACGAGCAGGCATTTATTGCGGCGCATCGTAACGAGCTGCCCGAGCTGGAGACAATTGACGAGGAGCGCAGGCTGTATCCACGCGACGGATTCGCCGCGCACTTGATCGGCTACGTGGGCGAGGTGAGCGAAGACGATCTGAACAATCCGCGTTTTGCTTACTACGAGCCAGGCGACGTTGTGGGCAAAGCGGGCGTGGAAGAAACCTACGATGAGCTTCTTCGTGGGCAAGACGGATCGCGGGAAGTGGTCGTGGACAGCCGCGGACGCGAGGTTGGCTACTTTGGCATCGAGCACGCCGTGCCGGGCCAAGACCTCCGGCTCACAATCGACAACGATCTTCAGCGTGCAGCCGAGCTCGCCCTGGGCAATCGCAACGGCGCTATCGTTGCCATGGACCCGCGGAACGGCGAGATTCTGGCGATGGTGTCGCGCCCCAGCTTCGACCCCAACGAGTTTGCCGTCAAGATCGACCGTACTGACTGGAACAAGCTCATCACCGATCCTGACCATCCTTTATTGAACAAGGCCATCCAAGCGCAGCTTGCGCCCGGCTCGACGTTCAAAATCCTGATGTCGGTGGCCGGACTGCAGGAAGGCATTGCACAGAACATGCACATCGTGTGCAACGGCGGGTGGGGACCTTATGGTTACTATCACCATTGCGACCAACACCACGGCGCGGTGGATATCTACAACGCGATTCCATACTCATGCGACACGTTCTATTACATGCTCGGCGATAAGCTGGGGATCGACCGGATTGTTAAGTACGCGACGGAGTTTGGCTACGGACAGAAGACGGGAATCGATCTGCCGGGCGAGCAGGCAGGGTTGATGCCTTCTCCGGATTGGCTGATCAAGAACTTCCATCACCGCTGGTATCCCGATGAGACTCTGGATGTGTCCATTGGGCAGGGCGCGGTTGAGGCGACTCCGATTCAACTGGCGCGCATCATAGGCGGCATTGCATCGGGAGGACACCTGGTGCGGCCGCATGTGGTCTTTCCGAACGAGCTGTCCAGCGATTTCCATAAATCGCTCGAAGATAGCTTTCCCGGGACGGGTGAAGCCTACGTTCCGATTGATCCGGCGAATTGGGAGATCATCACCAATGGCATGTTTGAAGTGACCCAGCCCGGCCTTTACCACACGGCCGGCGGGGATGGCTTGCCGGGCATCGACTTTGGCGGCAAAACCGGAACCGCCCAGCAGATGAGTCACGAAGCGCTGGAGAAGACCAACAAAGGGCGGGCTACGTTTCCCAACGTGTGGTTCGTGGGCGTCACGCCTCGGCGCAATCCCGAGTTGGTGGTGGCAGTCCTGTGGCAGGATGGCGAATTCAGTTATTACCCGGCGCGAATCGGGGCGAAGGTGGTGGAAGCCTACGTGAATAAGAAGCGCCGCGAAGCGGGCAATTTGCCGCCGGAGAAGGCTGCGGGGCCGGTTGATGTTGGCGCGGTGTGGACGACGCCGGATTCCGGGTCGGACTCCAAACCGGGCGCAAAGGGCGCGATGGCTGGGCGGATCCACAGCGGACATTTCTTTGTCGACAGCAATGGAATAGTGGCGGACGACCCAAAGGTCGCGGAGAAACAGTCCAGGCGTACGACTCCGCAGGCGGCCGCACCCGCAAAGAATTCGCCGCAAGTGGCAGCTCTGGCGCCCGCGCCGCAGAAAGTACACTAGCCGCCATGCCCTTACGCCGTTTCCTGAGCTTTCGCGACTTCGACTGGGCTCTGCTCGGCCTGGTACTTCTGCTGTGTTCGCTTTCGGTGCTGGAAGTTCACTCTGCCACGGTGCATACGAAGTTTGCCAGCTTCGGAACCAAGCAGATCTTGTTTATCGGAGCGGGCCTTGTGGGCATGTTTGTCCTGGCCAAGATCGACTATCACCGCCTGATCGACATCTCGCCGTGGCTCTACGGCATTTTTGTTGTCTCGCTGGTCGCCGTGAAGGTCGTCGGGCACAAGGCCCTCGGCGCGCGGCGCTGGATCGCCGTCGGACCCATCCAATTCCAACCTTCCGAATGGGTCAAGCTGGTGCTGATCCTCGCCGTGGCACGCTACATCGCCAATATCGGGGGCCGCAACCTGACCTGGACAGAAATCTTCAAGGCATTTGGCTTGGTTGGAGTTCCAATGATCCTGGTGCTCATCCAGCCGGACCTGGGTACGACGCTCACCTATGCGCCGATTCTGGTCGCGGGCCTGTTCCTGGGCGGGATCAACTTGCGGCAGAGTTTGATCCTGATCACAGTGGGCGCTGTCCTGGTCGGTGGAGTCTGGTCGAGCGGCAAGATTCTCAAGCCTTATCAGAAGGCGCGGCTCACAAGCTTCATCAATCCGGGCAACGATCCCCACGGGGCAGGCTACCAAGTGCTCCAATCGGAGATTGCCGTCGGATCAGGCGGCGTCTGGGGGAAGGGCCTGGAGAAAGGGACTCAGACCCAGGGGTATTTTCTGCCCATTCCCTATACGGACTTCATCTTCGCCGCATTCAGCGAGGAGCACGGGTTTGTGGGAGCGTTTTTTGTCCTGCTGCTATACTTCCTTATATTGATGCGTTTGATTCAGAACGCTCAAACAGCCGCCGACCTGCCCGGTTCCCTCATTATTATGGGAATAGTGG
>CAZVYV010000161.1:0-6846 GCA_964630985.1 uncultured Occallatibacter sp. | reverse complement strand
GATTGTCGCAGGTCAACGTTACCGGAAAGTTAGTAGCGTTCAACTGGGAGTTCAGTCCGGAAAGCCCATACCCGAGGATCGAAGTGAGCGTAAGGTTCATGCTCGCGGAAGATCCTGCGGACACTGTCAGCGATGGAGCAACAGTCAGCGAAGCCGCATTACCGGTTTGGGTAATTTGCAGGGCGGGTCCTCTGACAGATTGCAGCACTGTTGAAGTCGGCCCGGTGAGGCTCAGGAAATTCGCATCTCCGCTATACACCGGGAAGATTGAGTGCGTGAAGATGATTGGCGAATAGCTGATGCCCTGGGGCACATACCACAAACAGCTTGTTGGGAAGGCTGCCTGGGCGCCAGTGATCGTCCCCGCGTTCTCGATGGTCAGCACTCCAGCGCCGGACGATGTTGGGCATGCCACGCCCGAGTATCCGCCCGGGGTTGCATACCCAGCCAGAACGCAGGTTGCAGCGCCGATTCCAGCCGCGGAGGTTCCCGCGGGGCACGTGCTCGAGTTGTCCATCACCGTAATCGACCCGGTGGGAACGCCCGCAGCGGTGCCCACTTTCATGATGAAGCTATATTGGAAGGGCGTTTCCGATCCATCGTACGGAACGGTTCCGCTGCCAGTTCCCGCCGGAACGAACGGCAGGTTGTCATCTGTTGGATCGGGGAACACCGGCAGAGCGATCCCCGTAATCGCGGACTTCGCCACGTTAACCGACAGCGTCCCCGTCGAACGGCCATAGACTCGATCGCCGCTATAAGCCACGGTCATGGTCTGCGTCCCCGCCAAGACCGGCGACAACGTGAAGGTGGCGCCGCCACTGGTCAGATTCGACGTTGCTGTGGCTGTTTGCGGCGTAATGGTGGGAATGCCCGCATTCGGTCCAGAGCTCGGAATGACCACAGTCCAGGTTGTGTAACTCACCGTGACAGTCCCGGTGGGGGCAACGCCTGCTCCGCTCTTTGGAGCGACAGCGATTGTGAGCGGCGTATTGATCACCTCAGCCGCTTTGGCTCCTCCGGCAACGGTCGTTGCGGAGGTGGACAGAGCAAGTCCTGTGCCAGTGGCGCTAATCGCGATAGGAGAGTTCACGGCCGTGCTCACGACGCCAATGTTACTGGTGAGAGTCCCTTGCTCTCCAGCTCCCGGTTGGAACGTAACTTCCACCGTGCAGGTGGCACCCGGCGCCACAGGGCTGCCGGCTTTGCATCCGCCGGCCGCCGTATCGGCAGCCGAGTAGTCCACTGAATTGCTGCTGGTGTAGCCTGTCACCGTCAGCGGCGAGTTTCCGGAGTTGGTGACGGTGGCAACTGCGTTTGTTGAAGATGTGAGTGTGGCGGGCGCGGGAAGACTCAGCGTGCCGTTGGAACTCACCACAGTTACGGCGCCGCCCGCCGCTTGCACGAGATAGATATTGTTCCAGCGGTCAAGAGCGACCGACGAAGTACCACTCACCGTCGAAGCAACAGCGATCTCACCGGCAAGATTCAAAGCACCGCTCACGTAGGGAACACGCGTCGTGCCGCTCGCCGAGGAGATATAGACCGCCCCGGAGGGATCGACTGCCAAACCGGTAGCGCCGCTCAGGTTGTTCAACAAAGTGACTGGAGCACCCGCGCCGCCGACGAGTTCGAAAAGATTCACGCCGTCGATCACGTAGACATTGCCCGACGCATCCGCTGCAACAGCGGACGGCGCGGTAAAGCCAGAGGTCAGCGCGGATTGTGCCTGTCCCAGATTCGAAGTGGTGGAGGCGCCGATATCGCTGAGCTTTACCACCCGCCCATTGCTCGGATCCGCGATATATAGATGATCCAACCCATCCGCGGCCAACTGCAATCCGCTGGCGCCAAGTGCGGTCACCACGGTCGACTGGCCAGCGGCATTCAAACCGGTCGGGCCGAAGGGCACTTCGGACACGCTGCCGGTGCCGCTATCTGCGATAAAGACATCGCCTGCGCCGTCAACTGCGACGCCGGTGGGAGTCGTCAATCCGGTGCCGACGGAGACCGCGGTGGAAGAACCCGCGGCATACTCGAGGACCTTGCCCTGGCCCGGATCGGCAATATAGATATTGCCGAGTGTGTCGGTCGCCACTTGCGAAGGCGTCTTCAAGCCGGAGCCCAAAGCGGACTGCAGCGCGGGAGTCGCTTGAATGTTCGCGCCCATCCCAACGCCATGCAGGACCATGGACGCCAAAACTTTCTTACTCGCATCGAGCATCAGCAGCTTGGCGGAGATGTTGCCTACGGAACTGGGAGTAAACGACACGTTCTCGAGGCAACTCTTGTTCGCGGCGTAGGCGACGCCAGTGGTGCATGTGCCGCCAGTGATGGCAAAATCGGGAGTTTGTACGCCATCTTCAATAATGGTGAAACTTGCGGGCGTGACTGCGCCGTTAAAGCCGAACACAACATTTGAACCGCCGGAAGCGGCTTTGCCGACGGCGGAAGAGCCGAACTCGGCGTACCCAAACCCAACCTTGGCCACATCTGCCTGACCGTTGGGTTGCGACTGCGAAGTGGGAACGTACATGAAATTGCGCGCCGCATCAACGGCAACTTGGCCGCCGGCGGGCACGCCCGAAACCAGAACCGCCGAAGCGGTTTGCGGGGTTCCCGACGGATTCGGGACTTCGACGACACCAGTGAGCGAATCGCTGATGTACAGGTTGCCGGTGGCGTCGATAGCCAGGCCCTTCACAGAAGGCAGCTTCGGGTCGACGCGAGTGAGGCCGGTGTCTGTCGTATATTGTTCGTTCGTTGTGGCGGCAGGGATTTCAAGGACGCCGGGAAGTCCGCCGGAATCCTCAACGAAGTAGACATTGCCTTCCGGATCCTGCGCAATCGCAATCGCACGCGCGGACAGGCCGATGATCGGAATCCAGTTCCATCCAGCCACTGTCGGAGTCGACCAGGCGCCCGTTACGGACAGCCCCTGAATGTCTGCGCCGTTGTTGCCGCCTTGAAGGCCGACAATTAAGTTGCTGTTGTTTCCGGCAGCTACGGCCCAGGGCTGAAAATAGCCGAAGTTTCCAATATCGCCGGTGCCCGTTAGGTCCATGATGCTGTACTGTGCCCAGGCTTCGGCCTCGTTCTTCGATCCGGAGTTGGTGCACATCGTCGTGCTCGGGTTACTGGGGCTCAGTAAATTACCTGCGCCATCGGGAGTGGTCAGTCCGGTCCAGGTCTTCGTCGCGGCATTCCACGGAAACATGAGGATGCAGTTATTCCAGTTGGCGCCGAGATAGATATTGTTGCCGGGGTCGAAGGCGACAACAGGATTTTGGTAACCGCCCCCCAAACTGGCTGAAGGGGACGCACCGGCAATGGTTATCGCCGCTCCTCCGCCCGCAGGAAATTCATAGAGTGCGCCGTTGGCGTAATCCACCACAAACCAGTCGCCAGCCTGGTCGATCGCCGACTCCTGAATGGTTCCCCATCCCGTGGGATGAGACAAACCGGCGGCTGAACTGGCGGTCACCAGAGGCAATCCTTGGCCTGCGCCCATTCTCGTCAGGCACATGCTAAGCAGCATCAGCGTAAATGCAAAGCCGGCATACCGGCGGATTACGGTGAACGACGTGGTGGCCATTGCATTCCTCCCAAAATAGCTCGTCACGAACTTCCGCGGGCGGCTCGACTCTACCCGCGGATCGAGGCTTACTTGCTCGTTCGGCTTTCCGGAAGTCGCCTCCAACTCCCGGAAAGCATTGCTTAATCGGCGCTGCCCGTACTTCCGCTACTGAACGGTCACGGGTAGCGTAAACACTGGCGATGTCAGAGAATTCTGAATCAGCGCCTCTGGATCGTAGGTGATGATTTGGACGTTATACGTTCCGTTCGGCGTCGTCACCTTTGGCGCTGGTGGCGGCGTTGAGTAGCCGGCGTTGGTGCATGCGGTGAGGCCCATGAACAAACCGGAGAGCATCATCGCGATGCAAATTACAGCCATCGAACGATAGAGTTTCTTGCGACCGGCAATTAACCCAACCAATCCGAGCCCGAAGAGACCGGCTAGCGCCCAGGGCGACTGCTTCGTGACGGATGCCGTCGTGCCGCCGTTGACCGCTACGTCCGTACTGATGGTCATCACGATGGTCGTCGGAACCGCGCCGCTCGCACCCACAGCCTCTGTGCCCGTGCTGGGATTGGCGTAATTGAAAGTGCACTCGGAGTATTGGGGCAAGGTGGTTGCAGGATTGGTCGCAGCGAGCTTGATAGGCGCATCGGATGAATTGCATTCCAAGCTCACATTCTCACTGAACCCCACGAGCGGCATGAGCGTCAGTGTCACCTGGACAGGCGTCCCGGGCGTGACGGTCGCCCCTCCAGAGACAGTGATTTGGACGCTTGGATTGATTACGTAGAAAGTTTGTATCGGGACGGTTACAGGGGCGTAATTCACGTCGCCGCTGTACGACGCCGACAGGTTGTAGATACCGAGGCCAAGATTCTGCAGCAAGAAAGTCGCCACACCATTGCCGTTCGGCGCAATGGCACCATTGACTCCCTGGGTTGGATCGGCAGGATTTCCATTCTGCGTGAACGTTACGGTTCCTGAGGGCGTCCCAACCGACGAACTCACAATCGCAGAAACGTAGACAGGCTTTGTCCAGTACACGTAGGTATTTCCTGCCCACACGGTCACAAGTCCAGGATTGGCAGCGCAGTTAGGCGAAGCAGTTCCACTCGTCAAAGTGGTGTAATTCAGGCATTGATTGTTTGTAACCGGCACCCCTAGCGTGATGGTCGGCAGTGCCCGAGCGATTGTGAAGGTGCCCTTGGCAGCAGCCCCTGAGAAGCAGGTGGTTGTCGAGCATGTGTTCTGTGTGGCGCCTGCGGTACCGGCGCCGCTATAGTCCGCGTTGATCGTATAGGTTCCGCCGAGCAGAGCATTGTAAGCAAATGTGGCGACACCGGCACTGTTCAGGGTTTGTGTTTGTTTCGGCTGATTGCCGTTCGCGCTGCCCACTGAGAGCGTCACCGTCCCCGTCGGCGTACCGAAGCCTGCGCCGGCGCTTACGGTCACCTGGATCGTATTGCACCCTGGATAAGTCGCTCCCGCGCACCCCGTACCGGTGACGGGAGTGACCGCGATCGCAGCCGTGGCCGTCGGCCGGAGATCCTGAATTACATCGCCCGACACAGCGATGTTGACGCTCGACGTCGTATTCACCGCATTGGTAATCACAGCGATGGACGCGCTCGTCTGGCCCGCGGCCGGCGCTTGAAGAACCATGCCGAGGTAGCAAGAGCCGCCCGGCGGAGTGTTTGTGGTGGAACTGCAGGCCGGAGAGTTTTCTTCCGCCGGCGCCACGACGTAATCGCTCGCATCGGCGCCAGTGACAAGGTCGATGGTTGGATCATCGGAAACCGTTAGCGGCGCATTACCCAGATTGAGAATCTGCGCATCGACTTCGACAGGAACGTTGGGATTGACCTCTACGCCGCCGGCGTTGAAATTGTATGAGCCGCCGATGCCGAGTTGCGACATGCCGGCGGTTGTTCCGGAGCCATAGGACGCATAGGCATTCTGGGTTCCATCAAGCGTCACGCCCCACGGTACGGCGGGGCCGCTTCCCAAACCGCCTGTCAACAGAATCTGGCTGTTGGGATTCAAGGCACCCGTAGTCGTGCTATACGGAATCCACACAAGTCCATTAGCTTCCGCAGCGAAGACAGATCCGGACGGGTCCACCGCTAATCCGGTCACCGGCCCCTGGAGACCGCTTGCAACCTTGGTCGAGCCTCCAAAGGGTAGTGAGATCTCCCACAGGTTCGATCCATCGGCTACCCACACATTCCCTGAGCTGTCGGTGGCGATTGCCGAGGGACCCGTGAATCCCGATCCAAGCGTGATCGGCGGATAGTATTGAGCGAACAACTCTTCAGCTGGATTCGGTATCTCGACCACTTGCTTGTTGGCCTCATCCGCTACAAAAACATTTCCCCCGCCATCGGTGGCAAGGTTCAGATTCCCCGATCCTAGACCAGAGGCAATCTTTGTTTGCTGTGCCGTAGCCAAAGCGCCATTAACAAACGGAATGAGGTAAATGTTGCCCGCGTCTCCGATATAGAGATTGCCCACGCCATCTACGGCCACTCCTGTCGGCGCCGACAGGCTGCTGCCGATGACTTTGCCCGATGTCGGGCTGGTCGTGCCGGCAGGATATTGCTCGATGGCCTTTAGAGCCGCATCGGCGACATACGTGTTGCCATAGAGATCGGATGCCACTTGCTTGGGTTCGTTCAGCCCGGAAGCGATGGACTCGATGGTAGCCGAAGAAACCACCGACACTGCCGCGCCTTGCCCGGTACCACTTAGGTAGGCGTTGCTCCCTGCGATGACGGCGTTTCCGGAGCCGAGCAACTGCACTTCGCCCTCAACGGGGCCAGCCTTGGTGGTGTTCAACTGCACGTAATACGGGCACCAGCTATATGCGCTCGTTGTTGTCATGTTGGCGCTGAAAGCCGGATACGAAGTGCTCGCGGTGCAGGGCTGCACCGGATTTGTCGGCGGCGGGTTATCCAACAGAGGAGCGTTGGCGACGGCCGTGAAATTTGTGTTGCTCGGCTGCGCCAGAGCAATGCTGGTAGGCGTCGTGGGTTGGTTGAACATGTAATACAGGGCTTGCGTCTGGTTGACGGAAGCCTTGGCGGATGTCGAGCCGCTCGCGTCCGCGGCGATAGCGCTTGAGGAAATCTGGAAAGCCGTGCTGGTCAGGCCGGTTCCTGACACATAAAAGTTGAGTCCGTTGAGCGCATACAGGGGGTCGCCCGAATTTGCGGAGATCGTGACCACCTCGTTTTCAGTGAAGGAATTTTTCGCGCTCAGCGTAATCG